>DASXJO010000626.1:0-14586 GCA_036497385.1 Candidatus Angelobacter sp.
CTCTTCGTCTGGGCGTCCTCGCCGCTTGGAGTTGCAGAATCCGTCGTCAGCTTCTTTATCTGGTCCTGGAGAGCTGTCACCTGGGTCTGCAAGCTTTCCAGTTGTTGTTGAAGGGTCCCAACATCCGGCCCTTTTGAAGAGGGGGCCGGCGCTTGGGCCTGTACCTGGGAGGAAAACAAAGCCAGCAACAATGCGGGCAAATAAAATCGTGAAGCTCTCAGCGGGTTCATGAATGTGCTCCCTAGCGAACCGCCGCGTGCGACTCAACACTGCCACAGCCACACTGCTCAGAAATCGCCAGCTACGGCAGGGTATCCAGCAGAGCAGTATCCGGGAACTGTCAAAATCGGAAATTGTTAAAGGAAATGCCTGTTAGTCTTACCAGAGGCCATACTTCGTTTTTGAAGAGAGAATCCAAAAGCGATATATCGGGAAGCGTAGGTATGGCAGAAAGCAAGAAGCAGATAGAAAACCCGCGATGGCGAACAGATGACCTGGTTTACGAAGCTGTCCGCTATCTCGATTCGCCCACCGACTATCGTGAATATCTGCCGCGCAGGATCCCATCCAAACTGGGTCGAAAACTCCAAAAAAAGAACGGAGCTTCAAAAAATGACTTCATCTTGCTTGACGATATTCCTGCGTACCGGGTGAGTTGGCTTTGGGCCTCCGCCCTGGTTGCTCTTCTTCTTTGCATCGCTCTGCTCGGATTGCTGCAAAGCTGATTGAAAGCATCTGTCAATTCCACCAGTTGTGGATCTTCTCTCTCTCTAAAACAATTCATTTGAACGATGGATTTGAATCGAACGGCCCGCAGCCGCTGTTTCAGTTGATCCCTATTCTGTGCATCGGGGTGAGCGGCATGCGACCCAGTAGATGAACTAATTGGCGAGGACGGCGATGAAACCAGGAGAAATCCGCTCAAGAATTTCAGCTTGCATGGTTCGCGACATTACTGCCGTACTTTGCGCAGCGCTGATGTTGCCGGGAAATGTTGATCTATGGGCGATGCAGCAACAACAGACGCAGCCGGCGAAGCAGCAGGCACAGCAACCCACAGGCTCGGCCACTCCCGCTGCCAAGATATCAAATCAACAACTGGATTCCATGGTAGCGCCCATTGCGCTTTATCCTGATCCCCTGCTGGGACAGATATTGGTGGCTTCCACCTATCCCTTGGAAATCGTGCAGCTTCACCAGTGGCTGGAGCAAAACAAAAAACTCAAAGACAAGGCTCTGGCAGATGCAGTGATGAAAAAAGGTTGGGACCCCAGCGTCCAGGCAATGGCGGTTTTCCCCGATGTGGTAAAGCAGATGGCCACGAGCATCGCGTGGACAGACGATCTGGGGAATGCCTTTCTCGCCCAGGAGAGCGACGTGATGGATGCAGTGCAACGTATGCGCTCGAAGGCAGTGGAGAAGGGGGCACTGAAAACCACAGAGCAGCAAAAAGTTGAAACTAAAGTTGTGGAACAGAAGACCGTCGTGGTGGTCCAGCCTGCCAAGACGGAAGTGGTTTACGTGCCCAGCTATGATCCAGTAGCCATCTGGGGAACACCCTATTATCCCTATCCAGCTTATGCGTACCCGTATTATCCCGCGGGTGGAATGCTGCTCGGATTTGGTGTGGGACTGGCTGTTGGCGCGGCATGGGGCGGCGGGTGGGGCTGGAATACCGGTTGGGGCGGAAACAACGTTTATGTAAACCGCAACAATACTTTCGTCAACAACTATAACCGCGTGAACGGCGGCAGGTACGGCGGAGCTAACGGGCAGTGGCGGCACAACCCAGCGCACCGTGGGGGCGCGCCTTATGCGAACCAGAACGTGGCTAATCGATATAACGGAAGTGCCCGGGGCAACACCATGTCCCAAAGGCAGACGGCTGCCCGGCAGAATACAGGCAACTTCGGAGGAAGCCAGTTTAGAAGCGGAAACGCAGCGAGCACAGGCGCCCAGAATTTGAATCGTGGAGCAGCAAGTGGAAGCGGTGACCGCATTGGAAACCGTCAGGTTTCAAACCAAGGTTCGGGCGCCAAGAGCAGCAATGCCTTTTCCGGCGCTTCCAGTGGCGGCGCAGCCCGCGCCAACAGCGCCCGAGGCGCGTCAAGCATGGGATCGCGTGGCGGAGGAATGCGCGGCGGTGGCAGGCGCAGGTGATCCAGTAAGGGTACTTAATAAGCTGTGGACAGCAATCGGGAATACTGAGTCCTAAGAGACGAGGGAGTTATGAAACCGTTGTCATCGAAAACAAATGCAAGCACGCTTCTCCTGTGTTTACTTGCCATTGCTCCTTCATGTGCGCTATGGGCGCAATCCCAGGGGCAGCAAGGGTCGACGACTGCGCAAGCGGAGCAGAAGGGATTTAAAACTCCACAACTTGCCGCCGACGCCCTGATCAAGGCCGCAGAAAGCAATGACGTCCCGGCATTGTTGGAGATCTTTGGTCCCGAAGGCAAGGATTTCATCCAGTCTGCCGATCCGGTTAACGATAAGAACGTTATTGAGAAATTTGCTGAAAAGGCACGGGAAAGACATTCAGTAAGTGTGGAGAAAGGCATGGCGGTCCTGCAGGTAGGCACAGAGCATTGGCCCTTGCCAGTCCCAATCGTAAAGAAACAGGGGCAGTGGTATTTTGACAGCAAGGCGGGACACGATGAGATATTGTTCCGGCGCATCGGGGCCAATGAACTGGATGCCATTCGAATCTGCCATGGATATGTTGAAGCGCAGAAACAATATGCCCTTACGGCCCACGGCAACCCTCCTGTGCATCAATACGCCCAGAAGATCATCAGCAGTCCCGGTCAACAGGACGGGCTGTTCTGGAAAAATCCCGATGGATCACCCGGCGGGCCAATCAGCGAAGGCGTAGCCCGCGCGCTTGAGGAAGGCTACTCGGAAAAGGGAGCCCCTTACCACGGATACTATTTCAAAATTCTTCAGGCACAAGGCCCGAACGCGCAGTTCGGCCAGATTAACTATGTGATTAATGGAGTGATGCTTGGGGGTTTTGCGCTGGTTGCAGTTCCGGCTGAATACCGCGTGACAGGGGTCAAAACTTTCATGGTCAGCCACTGGGGTATTGTTTATGAAAAAGACCTTGGGCCGGACTCGCTAAAGACCGTGAAAGAGATGACTGAATTCAACCCCGACAAAACATGGCATCCCACCAGGGACAAACTGCTGCTGGCCGGGAAATAGGACGCAATACAAAAGCCCGCGGAAACGCTAAGTGGCCCTGCACCCGTATATCACTGGTGTTTTGCGGAATCAAAGTGCGTTAGCTATCTACCAGAAAAAATCCTGTCATATCTGACAGACGACACAAAAGGCTTTGCCCGCCTATTGTCTTCATATCTTCTGGCCGTGATGAATTTTATTTGGGCAGAAGCCGTTGTTCACTGACAACAATCCGCTATCTACCGCAAGGAGGTAAGACTATGGGCATAGGAGCGTGGTTCGCTGTAACCCTCAAGCATTACCCCGAAATTGCTATTTTTCTTACATTGGCGATCGGATATTATTTCGGCAAATTTACTTTTCGCGGGATTGGGCTTGGATCAGTCACAGCTACCCTGCTGGCCGGTGTTTTGATCGGGCAGCTTGGCATCACCATCTCCCAGCCACTTAAGGCATTTGTCTTTCTCATGTTTCTGTTTGCGGTTGGGTATGGAGTCGGCCCGCAGTTTGTACGCGGAATTGCAAAAGACGGCGTCCCGCAAGCCCTCTTCTCTGTAGTTCAGTGCTTGTTCTGCCTGGCTGTTCCAATCGCAATAGCGAAAATTGTGGGCTATGACCTTGGCTACACGGCTGGGCTTTACTCGGGATCGCAAACCATCTCCGCCGCCATGGGTCTCTCGACTGATGCCATCAACCGCCTGGGCCTTGGCGCCAACGAAGCGAAGAGGCTGCTCGATGCCATGCCCATTGCTTACGCTGTGACCTACATGTTCGGCACAGTTGGCTCCGCAATAGTAATCGCCGTAATCTGCCCCGCACTATTGCGTATCAACCTGCCGGCGGCCTGCAGGGACTACGAAGAAAAGTTCGGTGGCGGGAAAAAAGATCTTGGCGGGGCAGGTTCAGCCTGGCACAAATGGGCGCTCCGTGCGTTCCGTATTCAACCCGCAGGAAGAGTTATTGGTCTGCGGGCCATTGAGGCTGAGGCATTGATTCCGAACGCTCGTCTCTTTATCCAGCGCATTCGCCGTAACGGAGCCATTCAGGAAGCAAATCCAGACACCATTCTGGAAGAAGGCGATGTAGTGGCGGTTGCGGGTACACGGGAAGCGCTTGTCGGAGTTATGAATGAACGCGTCAAGTTAGTGGCAAGCGCGGGCACCCGGCTCAGTTCGACCACCCGTGAGAACGAAGGCGCAATTGAGGTGGACGATCCTGAATTGCTCAGCGTCCCTGTAGAGGGTGTTGACGTTTATGTAACTAACAAGGAAGTAGACGACAAGGCGCTTATTGAGCTTGCCCCACTGCCGGCATTCCGTGGCGTGTTCCTTCGCAAGATCGTGCGCGGGGCGGTTAGCACCTCTATCCCGATCCTGCCGAACACTAAAATTTTCCGCGGCGACATCGTTACGATCGTGGGCCGGACGCAAGATACCACGGCTGCAGCAAAAATGCTGGGGGTGCTGGATCGGCCGACCGACGTTGCTGACGTGGCCTTCATCGGGGCGGGAATTGCAATCGGTGCGCTGATCGGCTCGCTGGTATGGAAGGTGGCTGGCGTGCCGCTGACGCTTTCGACGGCCGGCGGCGCACTCATCTCCGGCTTGATTTGCGGCTGGCTGCGCTCGGTGCGCCCGAAGTTCGGCCGCATCCCTACATCAACAGTATGGTTCATGAACTCTGTTGGCCTCAATATCTTCATTGCCATAGTCGGCATCTCAGCCGGCCCAGGTTTCGTCAACGGGCTGAAAACCCAAGGCGTCAGCCTGTTTCTCTGGGGAGCTGTGGCAACTACTGTGCCCATTATTCTCGGCTTGTATGTTGGCAAATACATTTTCCGTTTTCATGATGCGCTGCTGCTGGGCATTCTTTCCGGAGCGCGCACAACCACCGCCTCACTTGGCCTTGTGTGTGACCGTGCTGAAAGCCAGATTCCCGCGCTGGGATACACAGTCACGTATGCAGTCGGCAATACCCTTCTGACTATCTGGGGAATGGTGATCATTGTGTTGATGGCACGCTAACTTGTATTGATGGCACGCTAACTTTTTTAAAGGAAAACAAAATCATGGACCTTTTCAATCTCCGCAGCTTTGAAAATCTGAGCCCTTTCGAGATCAAGGATGAGCTGATCAAGCTTGCCAAGAAGACATCGCGAACAAGCCAATTGGCGTTCCTGAATGCCGGCCGCGGTAATCCCAACTGGATCGCCACCAAGCCGCGCGAGGGGTTCTTCCTGCTGGGGCAGTTCGCGATTACAGAAAGTAAACGGGTGATGGATCTTCCCGCGGGGGTAGGGGGCATGCCGCAACCCCAGGGCATTGCAGGCCGTCTTGATGCATGGCTCGCGCAACACAACGACATGCCGGGCGCCTCCTTTCTGGCGGAGATGGTCCCATTCGCGGTGAAGAAGTTTGGATTTGAGCCGGATGCGTTCGTCCACGAACTTGTGGATTCAATCATCGGAGACAACTACCCTGTTCCCGACCGCATGCTGGTACATAACGAACGCATTGTTCATGAGTACCTGATGTGGGCTATGTGCGGAGAGCCGATTCCTTCAGGCAAGTTTGATCTTTTCGCGGTGGAGGGTGGGACGGCCGCGATGTGTTACATCTTCAAGTCCCTGAAATCCAACCGCCTTCTGCGCTCCGGAGACACCATTGCTCTGGGCACGCCGATCTTCACTCCGTATCTCGAGTTTCCGCACCTTGAAGATTTCGACTTGAAGGTGGTGAACATCCAGGCGCCGCAGGAAAATCGGTTCCAGTTCACTGATGAGCAACTTAAGAAATTGGAGGACCCAAAGATCAAGGCTTTCTTTGTGGTGAATCCTGGAAATCCAACGGGCGCTGCATTAAGCAAAGAGGTGATCGCCAAGATCACGAAACTGGTGAAGACAAAGCGCCCTGACCTGATGATTCTGACGGATGACGTCTACGGCACTTTTGTCCATGATTTCCGTTCCCTATTGGGCGAACTGCCCCAGAACACAATAGGCGTGTACTCCTACTCAAAGTATGTGGGCGGTACCGGGTGGAGGCTCGGAGTAATTGCAGTCCATGAAGACAACATCTTTGACAAGATGATCGCTAGTCTTCCGGCGAGCGACCTGAATGCGCTGGACAAGCGCTATGGAGCGCTGACGCTTGAGCCGCGCAAGATCAAGTTTATTGATCGCATCGTGGCGGACAGCCGGGACGTGGCGCTGAACCATACGGCGGGACTTGCACTGCCGCAGCAGGTAATGATGAGCCTGTTTTCTCTTGCCGAGTTGATGGACAGCGCTAAGGAATATCAAGCAGCGTGCATGGAAATCCTGCACAGGCGGGCCAAAGCTATGATTGAAGGTTTGGGGATCGAAGTCTCCCCGAATCCGCTCTATGACGCCTATTACGGGCTAATCGATTTTGAGTTCTTTGCACGTAAGAACATCGGCAATGATGCCGTCGACTATTTAAAGAAGAATGTTCACCCGCTCGATCTCGCATTCCGCCTGGCTGATACCTACGGCATTGTGCTGCTAAACGGCGGCGGTTTTGAAGCCCCAAACTGGTCCCTGCGCGTGTCTCTGGCCAACCTGCCCGATGAGGTCTACGAAGACATTGGACGTGGAGTCCGTGCTGTGGCGCGAGGCTATCGGGATGCATTCGAAGCTTCACAACGCGCCAGGCAGCCAGATCTGGAAAAATTGACGCGAGCGAGTTAACTGATATCTGATTTTGCCGCTCCGAACATTGCTGGCCGGAACAGTTGACGGTGCCAAGAGTGAAAAGGCCCCGAGCATTCGAATCAACTCCTCCCCAAATGAGAGAGGCGACGCAATGAATCAACAACTTTAACTTTGCACCCAAGCTGCGCCTGCGGAAAATTTATGATATGAATGAAAAAGATGCCTTCGACAATTTCAAATATGCCGCGATCCCAAACGTCATCAGGATTGTCAGCTTCATAACCAGGTCCAGGTCGCAGTCGCCATGCACGATTGCGCGAACCTGCTGCTCACTGAAGCAGGGATATGCTCGATGCGCCACGTCTTGAATGTCTCCCCATTTCCAGACACAGCTCTAGTGCTGTACAAGTCCGTACAAGCCGAAAGAACTCGAGGGCTGGAAAACGAAGGATCACCCAGATGAGCGCACAGATGGACAAAACCTACGTGGTCACAAATAATCGTTTCAGGGGACAGGCAGCCCTGTCCCTCCACTTATCCCTAAACAGACGCGATTCTCGCGAGCAGGAAAGGCAGGTCCCGGCCTACCTCCACCTTTGGGATGAAGGCAAAGGCACCGGCTTCCAGAGACGCTTTCCGTAGTTCGGAATCGTCATAGCCTGTCAGAATCGCAACGCGCGTAGCCGGAAACCGCCCACGAATTTGTGCCATCACTTCAAGACCATTCATCAGGGGCAAATGAAAATCCAATAGAACCAGGTCGGGCCTAAAGCGATCGACGGCGCGGACCGCCGCAAACGCGTTGTCCGCGGTCCCCACAACTTCGACGCCCTTGTACTGCGCGAGAAACATGCAGACGGTACGGAGGAAGACTGGAGAATCGTCTACAACCAGCGTGCGAATGTGACTGACATCAACTTTCATCCTGACTCCGGTCACCGTCCTGCTACAGCCCGTCAGCGCTGTATGGACGACAAGTATTGTTTCAAATTGTCGGTGCTGCTTCAGTGGCGGGAAAGCCGGAAACGAGATTAGCTTTTATTCTCCTAATTCCCCTTGTATTCGAAAGAGAATGCGAGGCGCATCAGGTTGATTCCTGATTTTTGGGCAAGGAAAGTCCGGAAAGCGAGCTAGGCAACAGCCCCTGAAGAGGCTTGTTCCTCGGCCAATGGCAGGCTGACTCTAATAACGGTGCCCGAGAAATTCGTGGTGATATTCACAGTTCCCTTCAACAGCCGTGCCCTTTCGCGTATGCTGCCAATACCAACTCCCGCTTTGTCTTTGCCCGGTGGAATTCCCCTGCCCTGATCTGCGATCTCCAGGTTTAAAGAGGAGCCCTCGCGAACCAGCAGGATATTGGCGGTTGAGCTATGCGAGTGGCGATGGACGTTGGAGAGCGACTCCTGCACAATGCGAAACACGGCCAACTCCAGATCAAAACCCAATCGGTCCAATTCACCCTGTGGGGTCAGGGACACCGCTATGCCGCTGCGTTTACTGAATCCCTCCACATAACCGCGCAGAGTCCGGCTCAAGCCCAGTTCCTCAAGAAGGGGTGGGTGCAAGAGATATGAAATGGTGCGCAGCTCGTTGGTGCTTTCGTCAATGAGCCGCATGCATTCTTCAATCATGGCACGGGTTGCCGGCGCCACATCAATAGCCTCCAGGACGGGAGCCATGTTCAATGTGAGCGCAACCAGATTCTGGGTTGCGCCGTCATGCAGCTCGCGGGCCAGATTCCGGCGCTCCTCTTCCTGCACGCGCATCATGCGCCGGGAAAGGTCCTGCACCTGTTGCTCAGCTTCCTTGCGCTCCATGATCTCGCCTTGTAAAAGCTGGTTGCTTTGCACCAGGTCCGCAGTCCTCTCTTGTACACGGACTTCGAGTTCATCATGGGCCTGGCGAAGTTCCTCCGCAGCGCGCACCTCTTGAGTTACGTCACTACAGATGATGGTGAAACATTTTTCGCCGCCAAGATCTAGCCGTGACACTGAAGCTGACATAGGGAACTCGGTTCCGTCTTTCCTCAGGCCAAATACGCGTCGCCGCTTTGACATGTGCAAGCTCTGCTTTGCCGATTCTGAAAATTCCGCCACGTGCCGCTCGTGTGCCCGGTGGAAGTGCCCCGGGATCAACATGTTGATAGATTGTCCGAAAGCTTCTTTGGCGGAGAAGCCAAAGATGTTCTCGGCTGACTGGTTATAGAGCGTAATGCGCATGTCCTTATCAGTCGAAATAATGGCTTCAGCGGAAATGGCCAGAATGCCGGCAAAACGGGTTTGCGAGGCACGCAGCGATGCTTCAAATCGCTTGCGTTCTGCAATTTCGGCCCTCAGCTTTTCGACCATTTGAGCGATCACAACCAGCAGCAGGCTGGCGCTCAGGCCAGCCAACAACGTCACCAGTGGCAGGTTCGAACGCATCTCCCCCAATGCTTCAGGCTTGGACCAGACTTTTAATCGCCACGTCCGGCCCTGCAGAGGAACATCTATCGTCTGCGCCCAATCGTGCTCGTTTTGCGTTGTACTGCCATCCAGACGGAATCCCTCTATCCCGTTTTCTTCAATGGCTACCGAAAAGTTCAGGCCTTTGATGTCCACAAACATGGTGTCAAGAGCCTGCTGCGCGTCAAAAGAACCCAGGACGACTCCGCGAAACCGGCCTTTCTGGTAGATGGGCACAATTGTGAGCCATTGCATGCGACCGTCGGGCGACTTCAGGAGGTTTGACAGCACCGGCTCCTGGGATTGCAATGCGTTTTGCAGCAACCGTTCACGAGTTCCATTTCCGGGAAGAGAAGTTTTTTCTCCAGAAGCTCTGGCAATCCAGCGCTCTTCATATTTGGGATCGAGCCATTCAATGGCAAGACAGCCGGGGTGATGCTCAAGATAGAGGCCGGCAAAAGCCATCCATTGGTCGTATGTAGGCTCCTCAAATTCCCACATTTTGGCCAGGCGGACTTGTCCCAAAAGCCACGCATCCATGTCAGAGCGGAGATCGGCCGCGACCGCTGAAGCGGCGAGATGAGTCATCCTTTGAATATGGGCGCGCTCATTGCCTGCAGCCAGCCGCCAACAGATAAGCGTGCTGCCAAGGCCAATAAGCAAAACTGCCAGCACTAATTTCGATGCCACGGGCCCAGTGGCACTCCGATCCTGGCCCATGCAGCCGCTCCCTTCAAAGGGGGTGATTACGGTTGAGTTTTCGACTATTGAGAGGATGAGATAGTCGTCCGTCGCCTGAGGTCTTTTGTTCCGTTTTCAGGCAGCCAAGGAGCAGTTGCAGCCGGGCCGCCGCCTCAGAGCTATATCCTCTAACTATAACGCCGATTTCGGCGTTCAAATATTAGAAAGTGATTAGGAACAAATTAGAAATTCTAATCTACGACAACATTGATTCAGCCACGATTGCGCGCGGTTATGGCAGATTCGTGGCTGAAATCATTCATTCCATCGTTCATCCCACGAGTCTTCACTGTTGCTTAAACTCAAGATTTAAGAGCCCTCGGATGAAAGGACTCTTGCCCTTGGGTGTAAGCTGCAAGGGCAGGGCAATTTGTCCAGTTAAACCCGGCGTGGGAAGCCCGTTTGTTTATAGTTCGTTCCGATCGATAAGGGGTGCGCATAGATGGCGGTTCGGGTTTTGCTGGCTGACGATCATGAGATAGTCCGGCAAGGGCTGCGCGTCCTTCTGGAACGAGAAGGATTTCAGGTGGTCGGCGAAGCCCCAGACGGCCACGAAGCCGTAAAGCTGTGCGAAGCAAACCATCCTGAAGTAGCGATTCTCGATGTCTCCATGCCGCTCCTGAACGGAGTGGACGCTGCGCGCGAGATCATGAAATCCAACCCGCGCACAAAAGTCGTGCTGCTCACCATGCATACAGAAGACCACCTGATCCTGGAAAGCCTGCGCGCGGGCGTGACCGGCTACGTGCTTAAAACAAGGGCTGCAAGCGAGTTGGTGCAGGCGCTACGCGCGGTGTGCCGAGGCGAAATATTTTTGACGCAGAGCATTTCGCGCACAATTGTCCAGGCGTTTTTGCAGAACACGCCAGTCCCGGGTAATCCCATCAGTGACCGTGAGCGACAGGTGCTGCAACTGGTTGCGGAGGGAAAAACCACAAAGGAAATTGCTTCGCTGCTGGGAATCAGCGTCAAAACCGCCGAATCACACCGTTCCAACCTGATGGAGAAGCTCAATATCCACGACACGGCCGGCTTAGTCCGCTATGCCATACGGATCGGATTAATCGTCTCGTAAAATCAGCCCCCGCCATCGCGTCCTCTCTCGTCGTTGATTCCCCCTTAGCATGTGAAAGCTCTTAGGAACCTCTTATTCCCACCTTCCCCAGCCCTAATCAGGGTTTGACCCACTCAAAATGCCAAGATCACCGGATAGTGCACACCCCCAATGTGAGAGATGCTGCTGAAGTCTTGAAGTCTCTCGTTGTTCCGGCCACGTGTCACCTGATTGCATGAAGGCTTTGAAAAGAGGTTTCTGTAAGCAGGCCAGGCGTGGAACTCAAATGAGAGCCAAGTTTTAAGTCGACTGGAGTGAATTATGAAAAGTTGCACAAGAAACACCACCTTTCGTTTTGCCACCGTCCTACTTTTTAGCCTTTTGGCCATGGCGAGTGTTGCTGGAGCACAGCTACCGGTGCCTGCGTCATCGCAATTTGACATTACCGGGTTTATCCAATCCGCCACTCTGGGCGGACCGGCAGCCGGGCCCGGTGTGGGAGCACACATGGGCGGCTCGATTACAGTAAACGGCCATGTAATTGTTGTGCCTTCGGAAACCATTGTGATCCTGCCCGCCAACGCCCTTACCTGGCAGGAACTTTTTGCTCTTGCCCCAGCGCCCTACACCGGTGCGGCCACGGGGATGGCCCTCGCGGACGTTCCAGCACCCATGACCACCTACGAGGCCCAGGTGATTGGCAATCGCGTGCTTGGCGGACCCGCTGGCGCTGACTTGTACATCGCCGGATTGATTTACATTTCCCAGCAAGCGCTGAACACGGGTTCAGGGTTCATCAATTGCATCAACTACACCACAGGCGAGCTGCTGGTGGGCGGGCCGATCGGCAATTGCGCCGTCGGCACGCGCGTGCAAATCAACGATCCCGTCATTACCACGGTCGGAGATGTGGCCCTGGGCACGGGACGTTTTAGTCGGGGACAGTCGCCTGACCCGCGTTTCCAGGTAGACCAGGACAATCCGACGATCGCTTCGGCCACCGGATTTCCCATGTGCATGCCGCGTGTGATAGCCGATCCAAACATCCCCGGTAACCCCGACGATGGGCTGTGCCCGATCACGCAGAGACCCCTGGTGGGGAACCCAGCAATAACGTGTCTCAACCCAGCTACAGTTGGGGCCCGATGCACCAGCTTCACCACGCTACCTCCGGGCGGCGGCTTGCCTAGCCCAAGCATCCAGGCGCCTTTCGAAGTTGGCGACTGGATTACCTTCGCGGGAACGCTGGTGCAGGACTGCGCCATGACCGGCTGTCCAGGTGGTGGCCCAACAGCCGGCCCCTGGCCGGTAGCTGGAACGCTTGCGACTTTCATTTCGGCCCACACGATTAGCAACAACGCTGCCATCTACACTTTCCCAGGCACCAATCCAGCTTATGTTTCGACGGAGGTGACGATCATTGGTACCGGAGGTCTGACGGCCCTTGGCGTCGGCGAAGCAGTGATTCGCACGCGATTTGAGGGCATGACCAGCGATGTTGATCCGACTGGAGTGGCGCAGAGGACCATCCACCTTTACGGGATCGATCTCGATCCGACCACCGGCGCGACCAGCGACCGTGATTTTGGCACGATCAGCGTCGATCCCGGCCCGGAGAATGGACTGGGCGCGGTTAAAGGGCGTTGGCGCTTCCGTCCGCCGTGCTTGGCATTTGGCACAGTGCCTGCGCGGCCGGTCAAGGACTGCGTTATGAACGCCTCGGGCACCTTCCTGCCGCCGCCGCGCGAGATGCGAGCGGTAATCCAAGGCGCATTCACCGCGCCCATTACCGCTGCTTCACCCAGGGCGGCCAATGGGCTCGTCTATGCCCAGTATCACGCACCTATTCTTGAGTACATCTTCCCGGAGAACGTCCCTGGCGCCCCAATCGTAGAGAACAACTTCAATAACATCGACTTCCTCGCCCACGGCGGATATACTTCCGGCCCGGGAACACTGGTGGGGCAACTCAATCCCTGGCCCAGCAACATTGTTCCGCCACCGACCTGCACCGCAGTCGCCACCAACTCTGGCGGCCCTTACACGGTCGCGTCCGGTGGAACGGTTACGCTGGCTGGAAGCGCCACTGGAACGGCTCCTATCACTTTCTCATGGGCTCCGCCGCCGGTGGGAACGTTGTCTAATCCATCCATCGCGAACCCGATTTACACGGCGCCTATCGTTGCCGTGGCCACGGTTGTGCCCGTGACTCTCACCGCTACAAATTGCAGCGGTGCTTCGGTCTCGAGCTCGTCCACCACGATAACCATCAACGCACCAGGAGCTCCCACAGTCAACGCTGTGCAGCCGCTCACGGTGGTCTCGGGGACGGGAGGCAGCTTCCTGGCTACCGGCTCTGATCCCAACGTTCCGGCGCTGACGCCGCTCACATTCAACGTAGTGCAAACTTCAGGGCCAGCCTTGATTGGCATCGTGATCACACCGAACAGTCCAACCTCGGCGACCGTGAGCTTTACCGCTCCAGCCGTGGGAGTTGTTTCACAAGCCAGGCTGAGCCTTACTGCAACCAACACGGCACCGTTGACTTCGGCCGCTGTAACCGTTGTTATAACCATCAACCCACCCGCTGTCGGCGATACAGTTCTCATCACCTCGGCGGAGTACCGTACCGGCAAGCAACGGCTGATCATCAATGCCACGTCGAATGCCCCTGGCCCGGTGACATTGAAACTGCAACCTTATCTGACCACCACGGGTTCGATTTACAACCCTGCGCCTTCGGCAGGTGGACTCGGAGACACGTTCACCCTTACGGCGGGCGTCTACATCCTTGACATCACCGGAGCGCCAGCGCCGGCCTGCGGCAACGCGGCGGGATTCCAGATTCCCTGCCCGTCGAAGCCTCTGGATGTCACGTCCAGCGGAGGCGGCGATAGCCTGCCCTTCGCATTAACCAAAATCCGGCAGTAAAGGGTACAGCGGCCGAAGAGTGAACCTGCTCTTCGGCCGCCTTTCCGCCATCCAGCATCATTCCCAGTTTAAGGAGCATTGTAATGAAAATACTTTTGAGATTTGCAACACTGAGCACAATCCTAGCGGGGGCGATCTTGGCGATAGGTGCCCAGGCTTCCGCACAAACCCTGCCACCCGGCCAGCCCGTTCTTCTGGGTACCACCGGCGCGTGCTTCAACGCATTTCCAGGCGGTCCATGCACGCAAACGAGCACGCTGGTGCAGATTGATCCGCAAACCGGAGCGCTCGTCAGGACGATTGGTCCCGTGGGCTATACCGTCAACGGACTTGCCTGGGACTGCACGGCCGGAAACTGCAAGTCCGGGACGCTGTACGCTACAACCGCACTCGGAGATACGCACTTCCATGGCTTAATCACGATCGATCCCAATACGGGAGCAGGTACGCCCGTGAATGCAAGCGTTGTCAATTTCGGATTGGATATCGATCCAGGGACCGCGGGTTCTCCCGTCCATTCCATTACGGTTGATTCATTTGGAAACATCGCCGGCTGGTAT
>DASXJO010000627.1:0-5491 GCA_036497385.1 Candidatus Angelobacter sp.
CGGAAAATGGCGGAACATAAATTCTTATGGCGCCCATGTCCGGTGGGCCCGTGTTTCCGCTAAGGCCCGCGTATAGGTTTCCGGTGCTGTCCACGGCCACCCCGTCGCCGGTTGCGGAGCCGCCAGAAATGCCGTTGTTGATAAAAAATGCGAACGAGCTGGCCGCGGTGATCGGCAGATTGTAAACGTCGATTCTTGACTGGCTGACCTGCGCGGCGACAACGAATAATTGGATGCCGCTGATCACCATTTGGCGATAGTTAGCGGCAGGCACCGCCGCGGTTGCGATGGGGAGGCCGGTGTACGGCGGAGCATAAACCAGCAGGTCGCTGGCGGTCGGGCCGGGCAGCAAGTTACTAACGATCAGATTATTGGCGGAGTCAAGCACGATACCAACACTAGTGGTTAGGTTAGCGCTGGTAATTACCTGTGACGGCGTGCTGGCCGAAGTCAGTGGATGGGTGAAGACATTGATGCTGTTGCTGTTGGTCGTGGCAAATAGGTCGCCCGCGCTGTTAAAGGCCAGATTATCGACAGAGGTTGAGGTACCGTTCTTGAATGTCGCCGATGGGGAAGAAGAGCCGGTTATCGGTGCGCTGAAGATCGAGATGCTCCCGCCAAAGGCCCCTGCCGCGACATTACCGGTGGAATCCACCGCTAGCGCGGAGACATCGCTGGCCGTGGAGAGCGACAGGGTCGCGGTGGGTGTGGGTGTGGAGGCCGCGAGGGGCAGCGCGAACTGAACAGCGTGGCCGGTGGCGCCATCGACATACAAATGCTGCGTCGCGGGTGGCGGACCTGGCAGCACATTGGTTGAGCCGCCGCAGGCAGCCAGGCATGCGATGAAAGCAGCGGCGAACAGGCCAAGCGGCCAGCGAGAAGAACAGTCCAAGAATCCTCCACGATAGGCAAGGCATCTGCGACCGGCATAGTCATTCTCAAGCATGCAGCTATTCTGGATGAAGATTATCAAGAACTGCAAGTCAATCGGTTGGCCTGCCCCGGATTCACGGTACCCCGCATACGTTTAAGCCGTACCCTGTACGCTTGAGGGTTTGAAGTGTGATTTTGTCAACATCGCTCTACGGAAGCAGTTCCAGGGAGAAGTTGATCTCCAGCTTTGGACCGTCGCAAGAAAGAGGTCCGAAGGCCATAGATGCTTACTCGCCAGGTCTAAAGGCGAAAGTGAGCTGGCGTAGGATGTTTAATCCTTCAGTAACTATATTCAGGTCTTTGTCTTACGCCACTTTTGATTTATTTGCGGTACTCTATTTGTGGGACCCCAAAACAAAAGGAAATAGGATCCTGATCTGTTGCCCGGCGACAGATCGCAACATGTATGTCCGGTCGCGACGAAAAAATTCCGCAGACAAAATTCTCCGTCGTCCAGTACGTCATTCTGGCAGTGTTCATCGTGCTCGCTTACGGATTGTGGATTCTTCAGGTGCGCAAGACGGACGAGTATGTCACACGCTCAGAACAGAACCGCATTCGACAGGTACCGATTCTTGCGCCGCGCGGCAAGATATATGATCGCGATGGCCAGCTGATTGTCGATAACTATCCGTCATTCTCTGCGCTGCTGCTGCGCGACCAAATGCGCGATCTCAACGCCGATGCGCAGAAGATTGCCGATGGTCTTCACATCCCGGTGCAAGACGTTATCGACAAAGTGCGCCGCTATCAGCTCGCCCGCAAGCCAGCGTTTGAGCCAATCATCATCAAGGACGACATTACTCCAGACGAACGCGCGTTTATCGAATCACATCGCGATGAATTTCCCGAACTGGAAACGCTGATGATCCATCGCCGCCTGTATCCAAAAGATGGATTCATGGCGCACCTAATCGGCTACGTGGGCGAAGTAAGCGAAGACATGCTCAATTCTCCAAAGTTTGAACTCTACGAGCGTGGCGACATTGTGGGCCAGTCCGGCGTGGAGCTGCAATACAACGATCTCCTGATGGGCAAAGACGGCTCGCGTCGTGTGCTGGTCAACAGCAAAGGCAAAGAAGTGGGACGGCCGCCGAATGCGAATATACCCGCGGAACCCGGGAAAAAGTTAAAGCTGACGATAGATCTTGATATCCAGAAGGCAGCCGAGCAGGCGATGGAAGGCAAGAACGGAGCGGTTGTCGCCATGGACCCGCGCAATGGCGAGATTCTTGCCATGGTAAGCCGCCCGACGTTCGATCCCAATGATTTTGCGGTGCGCATCTCGCGCGATGAATGGCTCCGCTTGGTAGAGGACCCGAATCATCCACTGTTCAATAAAGCCATTCAGGCGCAGTTGGCGCCCGGATCGGTTTTCAAAATCATCATGTCAGTGGCCGGCTTGCAGGAAGGCGTGGCGCAAAATTTACACGTGAACTGTGCGGGTGGCGGAGTATTTTTTGGCCGCTACTTCAATTGCTGGGTCAAGGGTGAGCATCGCGTTCACGGTGCGGTGGACATCAGCAAGGGCATTTATCAATCCTGCGACGTTTTCTTTTACACGCTGGCGGAGCGGCTGGGTATTGAGAAGATTGCCAAATGGGCCACCGCGATGGGGCTAAGCAAAAAGACCGGCATCGACTTGCCGAATGAAGTTACTGGCATCATGCCCTCAGAAGAATGGAAGATGAAGACCTTCCGGCAGAAGTGGTACGCCGGTGAGGTCATCTCTGTCGGCATTGGGCAGGGCGCGGTTACGGTGAGCCCGATTCAACTCGCGCGGACTATTGGCGGAATCACCATGGGCGGAACTTTCTATCGCCCGCACGTGGTCGATCCCGAGCAATTGCCGGAGCAATTTAAAAACACAAATGCCTCGACCATGCCGAATGTGGTGCACGTGCCTATTGATCCCCAGAACTGGATCACGATCACGAACGCGATGGCCGGCGTGGTAAATCCTCCGTCAGCGAGCTTGCCTGAAGGAGGAACAGCCCCCAGCGCGCACATTCAAGGCGTGGATTTTGCTGGCAAAACCGGCAGCGCCCAAGTGGTGTCGAACGCGTTCCGCAAAAGCAAAGGCGGAGCAGGCAAACAATTTAATGACAATAGCTGGTTCGTGGGCGTAACGCCGCGCAGAAATCCTGAGATCGTGGTGGCAGTTCTTTTTGAAGGCGGCGAGCACGGCAAGCTGGCCGCAAGACTGACAGCGCAGATCGTGCGGGCCTACGTGGAAAAACAGCGGCGGCTTCGCAATGATCCCATGTTGTTCAGTGACAAAGCCGATCCCGGATCAGTGCCGATTGCGGGCGTATGGAACCAGCAAGACTCAGTTGGCAGTCCTAAGCCGCATGATGCGGATGAGTATGCCGACGCGGGTGGCGACGCAGCCAACGAAAGCGAACTCCATGGCGGCACGGTTTTACTCAAGGTTGCTAAGACTCATTCTGATAAAGCCAGGCTGCGGAAGCTAACCCAGCCAGTGTCGATTGGAATAGCGGGGTCGGACTAATGCGGCGGCTGATCTCTTTTCGAGACTTTGACTGGCTGCTGCTCACCTTTGTGCTGATCATCTGCTCGCTTGGCGTGCTGGAAATTTACAGTACTACCTACGGAACAAAGTTTGCGGGAGCCCACATCCGCCAGATTTATTGGATCATGGGCGGCCTGGCAGTGATGCTGGCGGTAAGCCTCATCAACTATCAAGTGCTCCTGGAGAATGCCAACTGGTTTTACATGGCATCGGTTCTCTCGCTGCTGGCCGTCGCCTTGTTTGGCAAAAAATACCTGGGCGCGCGCCGCTGGATACAGCTCCCCGGTGGCCAGCATTTCCAACCGTCAGAATGGGTGAAGCTGGTATTGATCTTGATGCTGGCCAAACACTTCAGCGGACAGGGCGCTCAGGGCGAGCGTGAGGACGCTTCGCTCTCTGAAATTGTGAAAGCCGGATTGATCGCCGGAATTCCAATGCTGCTGGTGCTCAAGCAGCCCGATCTGGGTACCGCTCTTACGTATGTTCCAGTAGCGCTGATGGGACTGTTTCTTGGTGGAATTCAGTTTCGCCACGCGGCCGCCATTTTGCTGATTGCCGGCGTGCTCATGCCGACACTGTGGATTTATGGCCCGCGGATGCACCTGATCAAGCAGTATCAGAAAGACCGTCTAACCAGTTTTCTGCATCCTGAGGCGGATTCGCAGAAGACGGGGTACCAACTTGAGCAATCCAAGATAGCCGTCGGGTCGGGCGGGATTTGGGGCAAAGGAGTGCGGAAAGGCTCGCAAACACAGGGGTCATTCCTTCCTGAGCCGCATACCGACTTTATTTTTGCCGCCTGGTCAGAAGAGCACGGCTTTGTGGGCGCAGTGGCCTTGCTACTGCTATACTTCATGGTATTAATGCGTTTGATCCATAACGCTCAGACCGCGCCAGACAGCGCGGGCGGTTTTGTGGTGATGGGTGTGGTGGCGGTTTTGCTTTTCCACATCCTGGTAAACGCGGGAATGGTGGTTGGGTTTATGCCCGTCACCGGTATTCCTTTACCGCTGATGAGCTATGGCGGTTCGTCAGTTTTGTTCATGTTTCTGGCGCTGGGTATTGTGATGAATATTCGGATGCGCCGTTTCGTGAACTAAGCAAAGGGATTTAGAAACCGCGCCAAGAGGCGCGATCAGTAAAAAGGATTTTTTCAAGATTTGAACGTTACGCCCTGACGTTAAAAGAAAGGGCGCCGGCCGATAGAAGGAAGTCGGAGAGTATCAGAAAGCATTGCCGGGCAGGGAACGGCCCCGCGGAAAGTTACCCAGACAGCCGCAAATTACAGCGATTGTTCGGGAACCGCAGTGTGGCCACAAACCCGGAGTGCAAAGGTGCACAGATTTTTCAAAAAAGTCATAGGCAGAGTGCAGATGTTGGCCGGCGAGCTCTACTCACCGCAGCCGAATTGTATTTCTTGCATAAGATCAGATTGAATTTCCGGGCACTCAAAGCCAGTCAACCCGCGCCTAGTGCGCCGGGCTCCTGACCTTTTTTCTGAACCTCCAGCACCCTCTTTCCCGCCGGTATATACCGGAGAAGTTACATGGCGAAAGAACTCTATGTCTCTTCCACCCCGCATGAAACCAAGGTAGCGGTGGTTGAAGAAGACCAACTTTCAGAAATATATTTCGAACGAGAAAACGAATACACACTGGCCGGCTCCATCTATAAAGGACGCGTCACACGCGTCCTGCCGGGCATGCAATCCGCATTCGTAAACATTGGCCTGGAGCGCGACGCGTTCCTCTACGTCTCTGACTTCCTGATGGAGGAAGACGAGGACAGCGACGCCATTAGCGAGGCCCTGGCCAGCTCCCGCAGCACCCCGATCATCGAGGTGCGCAGCTCTCAGGGACATGACGGTCCGATTGAGGCGCAGGAAATCATGCCGCCGATTACGGTCGGCGATGAAGAGGATGAAGGCGCAGAGCAGGAATCAGCCGAGAGTGCGTCGACAGAAAAGGGCGCTCCGCAGGAGCAGGAGCGCGAAGGCGCACGCAAGTGGCGCGGCCGCCGCCGCCG
>DASXJO010000628.1:0-5333 GCA_036497385.1 Candidatus Angelobacter sp.
GGCCGCCATCTCTTCCGGTTTGTACCCATCAAAGTAAAGCGCTGCTTTGCCTGCAACTTCCGGCAGTGATGTGGCGGATGAACAAACCACCGGAACTCCACACGCCATGGCCTCAAGCACGGTGAAACCGAATCCCTCATAGAGAGACGGGCAAACGCAAACGCGAGCGCCGGAATAGAGGGCGCGCAAATCAGCGTCGTTTATAAAACCGGTGAAAACAACGGGTTCGGCAACACCAAGCTCAGTCGCCAGGCGCTGAAGAATCGGCTTGCCTTCTCCCATGGGCCCGGCAATAACTAGTCGCGACTGCGTTCCAGTCTTGAGCAGGAGTTGAAAGGCTTTCAACAATCCCGCGTGGTTTTTGCGCGGCTTATAGATGCCGACGCAGACGATGTAATCGCGATCAATGCCGAATCTGGAACGCACTGAAGCGACTTCCGTGGGATTGGCTCCGGATTGAAAAAATGGATCGACCGCCGGGTAAACAACCTCGATCTTCGCCGCATCGGTCTTTAGATAGCGCACAATTTCATCTTTGGAGTGGTTGGAATCCGTGATTAAGCGCGTTGCTATGCGTGAGCAAGCGGTCATCATGGCACGGTAGTAGAGGCGTCCAGCAAGCGATGGCAGATCTTCCGGACATGCCATGTAGATGACGTCATGGATGGTGGCGACGGCGGGGCATGGCCGCACCAAAGGCAGAAGAAAATGGGGAGAATGCAACAGATCGACTTTGTGCCGGCTGAGAATTCGCGGCAGTTCAAATTGCTCCCGAAAAGAATAGTACTTGAGATCGGTGCAGACTTTTTGCACGTTTGGCGGATGAATCATGTGTTCGCCATGCGGCGGCAAAATGAGCAGATACTCGTGTTCGGGAGCTTGTGCCGTGATGGATTCGGCCAGACATTTCATGTACCGGCCGATGCCCGGATTGCCAATTCTCCGCAGGTCAAAAGCAATCTTCATGCAGAGCCCTTAGAACGATGCCGCCCGTGCCATCAGATTTTTTTCGGTTTGCGCGAGCAAGCTTTGCCGAACGGCAACAAAAATGGCATGAATTGTCGCGTGGTGGAGGTCTTCAACCAGTTGAACGTTATCTGAAGGGATGATGGCGCAAACATCGCAGAGAGACTTCATCTGGCCACCCTGACAGCCGCCCAAGCCAACCGTCATAGCTCCATATTCGCGGGCTGTTTCCAGAGCCAGCAAGACATTAGGAGAATCGCCGCTGGTACTGATGGCAAAAGCTACATCGCGCGGCTTGATGAAGGTCTTTAGCTGCTCGGAGAAAATTCGTTCGTATCCAAAGTCATTGGCCCACGCGGTGATCAGTGAAGTATTGTCGGTGAGAGCCATTACTCTTGGGCGCTTGCCCTCACCTGGCGCGCTGGCGCCTTTATTGATATCGCACATGAGATGCGAGGCGCTGGCAGCACTGCCGCCATTGCCAAAGACGTAGATGGTCCGCTGCTCTGTAAATGCGTTTAGAAATATCGAGACAATTTGAGTGATGGAGTTGTATGGGAGTTGAGACACAATCCCGGTAAGATCGCGAAAATATGTTCTTACGGACCGGTCCGCTTGCTGGAGAGATTCCCATTCTCGATTTTCGTGTCCGGGAGCCATGAATAAACTCCTACTCAGAATTTTGTCTCACACCTGCGTCTATCTGCTTCTGGGCCGCAACTTTGCAATAACGGAGCGGAATTCTGCGGCGACATCAGCCGCCAGCAACCTGTAAGAATCATCCATCGGAATTTGCTGCCAGCGGTATTTCCCTAGGACCCACATGCACGCCAGGAGAAACGCACCGAACACACTTCCGGCAACAATCAGGCTGCGTATCGGACTAGAACGTTTCTCAGACTTAACTCCCGCGTCCATTACGCGGACTATGGGCAGTTCTTTTGCTTCCTGAATCCTGGCCATCTCGAATTGCTGAGTCACAAACGCGTAAACCGCTTCCTGGATCTTGGCTTCGCGATAAAGATCGGCATAGCGCGATCCGAGTCCCGGAAGCGTGTGCATGGAAGGATAAGGAGCGGACCATCCTACGACTGAGTCTTGCGGAGCTTGGTCATTATTCTGGCCGACCAGGTTTCTGAGTTGCGACTGCAGCTCCGCCATGCGGGCCTTAAGCGTGCGTACGCGCACATTGTCGTCAGAATAAATTTGTTGCAGTCCCCTTAGTTCGGTTGCGCTGGCGATGAGTTCACCTTGCATACGCGCGGCTGCGTCCATCACGGCGCGGCCTTCATTCTGGGGATCGACCATGGAATTCTTGGTGGTGAATTGACTTAATGCGGCCGATGCACGGGCGAGGTCCTGTTTGGCGGTATCCAGGCGTTGCTCAAGAAACTGGCGTTCACGGTGGGCTGAAGAAGTGTTGAGATCGACGGCCAAACGGTTCAGTTCGTCAACATAAGCATTGGCCATCTGCGCGGCCATTTCAGGCTCATAGTCGGTAACGGTAAGCGTGATTACACCGCTTTTTTTGTCTTCCTCAATTTCAGTGAACTTGGCCAGTTTTTTACGCGCTTCAAAGTACGTGCTTTTGTTATAGCGTGCGCGCAGATCAAAGCGGTTGACTAAGCGATCTTGCACGCTGCGGCTTTTCAGGACCTCAACGTAAAATGCGCCGGGCGTTTTGGCGCCGAGCAAACTGGCAGCGTCCAGCCCAAAGCTGCCCATGCTTGAATTGTCACCGCCTAGAGCCTTGCTCATGAGGCCCATCATTGAGCTGCTGCCGGTAGTGCTGGAATTTTCTCCGGGAACAAACCGGACGGCCGACTTGTAATGCGACGGAACAAGAAACGCAAGAACGATGGAAGCGATAAGCGTTTTCCAGGTTACGCCCCAAAGGAAACGTCGCGATCGCCACAGAACCCAGAGCTTTTCTCCTTTTCGATCGTCAGGCTCGGGCGTTGGAGGCGTGTATCGCTTCTCCAATTCCGGATGGATGGAGGGCGCGTAAATGGGTACGGTGGCCTGGCCCCTAGCTTCCACGTTTGAATCTCCAGTGGGGCCAATATGTTAATTGAAATGAAGCTGTGAAATCATTCTGTTTTTTCCCGGCGCTCAATAGCGGAAAATTCCAATATTCGTACTGCAGGAAAGTTGAAAGCGAGAGTTTGGAATTCAGGGCCCATTCAGACTTGGCGTATATGTCCCTGAGATTTCCTCCCTGGAGAAACATGCTGTCCGCGATTTCACTGCGGTAGCCGAATTGGACTGTTTTGTTGGATGCGGCCCAATATGTGGTGCTGGCGCGCAAAGAGATTCCCTGCCGGCCCACGGTAGCATCGCCAATGATATTGCCTTTATTCGTATAGCCGTCCAGATAACGGTCATTCCAGTAGAAGAAGCCTCCTTCGGAGGTTTGAAACAGACCGGGAAGGTTGGTATAAGAGGCCTCCACGCGGAAATCCAGACGCTCCATTCCGGGAAAATGAGATAGATAGAGTCCGGGGGTATGGGCGGCGCGTCGGGGATAGCCGATGGGCGAAATTTCATCCTCTACAAAAGAATCCTCATAGAGCGTCAGCCATTTTCTGAAACCGGGAAGACGCCAGGTGAAATCAAAGGTGGAACGCCGGTCACCCGGGTCGGAACCCCGGCCGGTGCTGTTCCCTGCCGAAAACAAAGAATGCTTCAGTGATGACGCTGTTATTGGAAAATCAGGGCCGCCGAACATGCCTGTCCTTCCCACCCCAAACTCAAAATTGGGAGTTGGCTTAAAGTTGACTTTGAAACCGTTGACCAAAGGCTGCTGCGGAAGAGTACGGCCGAAACGGAAAACCTCTCCAATTGTTGGGTCCTGGGTGTTGTTCCAATGCGAGCCGGTCATTTTGCCGACCCAATACTCAGTGCGGAATGGGCCCAGCAACTTTCCTAGTATCCATGGAAATTTCGACGGATGAGTCTGGTCGACGCGGAGCATATACATGGGTTCAGCGTTATTGCTCCACAAGAAGGGATCCTGCGTGGGACTGAGCCACAAAGTCTGTTTCCCAAATGAGGTTTGCCAGCCTTTGATGTTCAGAGAAATGGATGCATCGATCAATCGGAACTGGTTAAAAGCAGGGATAGCTGAGGCAGGCTGCGGACCTTTGAAGTCGGTCACTTGAATGGCATCTTGAACGGCTTGGGAATAGCCGGCGGCTCCAGGAGCGTGTTCGTATTCTCCGCGCACAGAGAATGCAAGCGCGCCAGCAACGCCGCTGGACGAAAATCCTGCCAAGCCGTTGGTCCCGCGCTGATAAGGCCGGCCGTAGTCGTTCACGATGGTTTGGCCGAAGTGATAGCTATCGGTGAGAGGAGGACCAGAAATGGACGTGGTGCGGGCATACACGGAATCAAGCCTGATGTAGTCAGTCGGCTCGTCCTTCAGCTCCCTGGCGAATTCGCGGGCAAGCGAGGAATAAAGTAGATAGGCTTCGTCGGGATTGGATTCATCAACCTCACCCGATATCTCTTCGAGAAGGCGGCTGCATTCGGTGCGTGTCCATGGCCTGAGGCCTACGATTCCACTGTTGAGGACTCCCAAGCCGGCAAGGCGATCAAAAGCGGGGTATACCCAGCTATCAATAGGAACGTACGGCGAGCCACGCTCTGCGTGAGGAAACCCTTCAGGCGAAGGATCAGAGACAAATTTTCCGTAGCCTGCGCCGGGCAAGCTGGGATTGTGGTGCGCCTTGTAAGCTTGCCAGCCGATCAGCCATCCCATGGCGCTACCAACCACCACGTCGCTGGGAAAATGATCGCGGCCGGCAACGCGAGCAGCGCTGACCACAGTGGCCACACCATAAGAAGCAATCTGTGTGAGAGGTCCCGGATACTCATGCGCAAGAACGCTGGCCGCCGACCACGCGAGCATAGCGTGGAGCGAAGGGAACGATGAATTGGAGATTGAAGAACTGTTAAAGAAGTCACCCTTGAAATTTCCATCTGTTGGACGAGCGCGCTGCGTGACCGCCTTCAGCACCTCACCCACGATCAGACTATTGGTGGCTGCTTCAACCGCCAGGATACCGGTTTCTGTTTTATGCTCATCGCCAGTATGTTTGCCCACCAGATAAAACACGCCACTTGCGCCAAACAATAACCCGAGTCCTCCATTGGAAACCGTGCTGGCATGCTTGCCCAGTGAACTTGTTCCCGTGATTCGCGATGACAGCTCTGCATCGGCATTGATCAGACCAAGGCTTACCCCGGTGAGAGGAACGATCCAGTTCAAATCCTGAATGCGGGCTTTAAAAGGACTGGTCCAGATGTCTTTCTGATCGCGCCCCAGATTGCGGAGGAACTTTACAGGATTGTCGCTGGCGTGATGA
>DASXJO010000629.1:0-1912 GCA_036497385.1 Candidatus Angelobacter sp.
CTTTATTTTGGATCACAATACGTTTTGCGCAGCGCCGACCGTGGTAATAGCTGGCAGAAGATCAGTCCAGACCTTACCGGAGCTGACCCAAAAGCGCCGCAGGATGGGCCGCTTACAATTCAAAACGCCAAGGCCCGTGGACGCGGCGTGGTTTATACCATTGCGCCTTCGCCGTTGAGCGCAGGCGAGATCTGGGCCGGCACTGACACCGGTTTGATACAGCTCACTCGTGATGGCGGCAAGACCTGGAACAATGTAACTCCTTCAGGACTCGCCGACTGGAGCAAGATCAGCATTATTGAGGCATCACACTTTGCTGCTGGCGCGGTTTATGCGGCCATCGACCGTCACCGCCTCAATGATATCGGCCCATATATCTACCGAACGCGCGATTTCGGAAAGAGCTGGACGCGAATCAACAACGGTATTCCTGAGGGCGCTTATGTGCGCTCCGTCCGCGAAGATCCTGTCAAGAAAGGGCTTCTCTTTGCTGGTACGGAACTCGGTGTTTATTTCTCGATCAACGATGGCGATTCCTGGCACCCGTTGCAATTGAACCTACCCATTTCTCCAGTCCACGACCTCGTCATCAAAGATAATGACCTCGTCATCGCCACTCACGGCCGCGCTTTCTGGATACTGGACGATATTTCACCGCTCCGCCAACTCAAGGAGGAAATCAAAACAGAGCCAGCCCATCTGTTTCAGCCTTCAAGGGCGATGCGTATACGCGCCAGTACTCATGGCGATACGCCTTTGCCTCCGGAAGAGCCTGCGGGAGAGAATCCGCCGCCCGGAGCGATCTTCTACTATTACTTGAAGTCGCCTGCGCAGGATGAAGTAAAACTTGAAGTACTGGATGCAAAAGGTCAGGTTGTTCGGTCTTACTCGAGCAAGGATCAGCCTTTCACTCCTGCCACTCCACCGGCGTTTCCAGCCTATTGGTTCAAGCCGGAAAACCTGCTGTCGCCCGCCGCCGGAATGCATCGATTTCTTTGGGATGTTCGCTACTCTGCTCCTCCGGTCGCCCAGCCCGAATACAGCATGTTTACTGTTGCGGGGCGAGACGTGCCGCGCGAGCCTGCTGGTCCGCAAGCGCTTCCCGGCGGCTATCAAGTGCGGCTGACGGTTGACGGGAAGGCTTACACACAGCCGTTCAAGGTCACCATGGATCCGCGCGTTAAATCGACGCCGCAGGATTTGGAAAAACAATTTTCGCTGGAGCTGAAACTCATCCAGGCTTTACGGCAGGCGAACCAGTCTGTGGAAGATATTCACGCGGCAGCTCAGGCCGGCAAAATAAGCCCGGACGATGAAAAGAAACTTGCCGGCTCCCGCCCTCGCCGTGGAGAAGCAGAGCAACAAGGTGCGCCCGGCCAACAGCCCGCGTTTGCCCAGGTGATCGGCAATCTGTCTCAACTCATTGTCACCATAGACAGCGCGGACACCGCTCCCACAACCCAGGCTTCCCAGGCTGCCGAAAAGACGCTGGCCCAGGCGCAGACTCTCCAGCAGCAGTGGGAGGCATTGAAGCGCAAGTAACATGCAGACGGCAGAGGTGGTCATTATTGGCGGTGGGATTGTTGGTTCCAGCATCGCGTGGCATCTCACGCATGCCGGATGCAAAAACGTGCTGGTGATAGAGCGGGAGACTTCGCAGGGAAAAGGTTCTACCGGCAAAAGCATGGGCGGCGTGCGGGCGCAATTTTCCACGCCCGTCAATATCCAGATGTCGCTATACTCAATTCCCTTCTATGCCAAGTTTGAAGAGGTTGTCGGTTATCCCGCCGATTACCGTCCGCAGGGTTATCTTTTTCTTGCGACCAAAGATTCACACCTTGCCTACCTGCGCGACAATTTTGCGCGTCAGCAAAAGCTGGGACTCACGACCGCCCGCCTGCTTCCCGCTGAC
>DASXJO010000630.1:0-1821 GCA_036497385.1 Candidatus Angelobacter sp.
GCTGTCGCATCGTCGGACGCGACGAACATTCAGGCCAGCATTCGACGCGAAGGGAATGAATACGTTTTGAATGGCCGCAAGTGGTGGTCGTCCGGAGCGGGCGATCCGCGCTGCAAGATCGCGATCTTTATGGGCAAGACCGATCCAATGGCCAAGAAACATCAGCAGCAATCCATGGTGCTGGTGCCCATGGACGCGCTGGGGGTAAAGATCGAGCGGATGCTTACGGTGTTTGGCTATGACCACGCGCCGCACGGGCATGGCGAAGTGAATTTTGAGAACGTGCGCATCCCTGTAACGAATATGCTTCTGGGTGAAGGACGCGGCTTTGAGATTGCCCAAGGCCGCCTTGGGCCGGGACGCATTCACCATTGCATGCGCTGCATCGGCGTGGCGGAGCGCGCGCTGGAAGCTATGTGCCAGCGGGTGAAGTCGCGCGTGGCGTTTGGCAAGCCGCTGGCGGAACAAGGCACGCTGCGGGCAGACATTGCGCAATCGCGCATGGAAATTGAGCAAGCGCGCCTGCTCACCTTGAAAGCTGCCTACATGATGGATACGGTGGGCAACAAGGAAGCGCGCGCGGAAATTGCGATGATCAAGGTGCTGGCACCCAACGTAACTTTGCGCGTGTTGGACCGCGCGATTCAGGCGCATGGCGGCGCTGGGGTTTCCCAGGACACATTCCTCGCGGGAGCGTGGGCTAATGTAAGAACTCTGCGCCTGGCGGACGGCCCGGACGAAGTCCATCTTGAATCACTGGCAAAACACGAATTGCAGAAGGGCTCTCCGCGCGTGGTGAAAGCCGGCGTGGCGAACGCCAGCGACTAATCCGCGTTCGGAGCTTGCAAGAAGGCCTCGATTTCAGGGACGTCGCGGAATGGCTGCGTGAGAATTTCCGGCAGCCGCACGCGTTCTTCGGCGTCGATTCCTTTCACCCCAATGTGGATTTGTTTCTGGGGTACATTGAGCCGAAATGTTCTATGAATGCGGTCCCAGCACGCCAATCCGCTTGACCAGTTGGTATTGGCCTCAGCCGGTTCATTGAAGTGATGGATGCCGTGCATGCGGGGCGTCACCAGGAACCAACTCAATACCGATTCCAACCTGCGGGGCAGGCGCACATTGGAATGGTGAAACAAAATTGATAGCGAAAGAAATATTTGCCAGTAACTGAGCGCCTCAGGGTCCACGCCAAGCAGCATAACTTGCGCGGCGCGGTAGGGCACGGAAACTGCGAGTTCACCAAAGTGGAAGCGCAGCGCCGTGGATGCGTCCAGATCCAGATCAACGTGATGCACGGCGTGAAATCGCCATAAAAATGGAACGCGGTGTGTGAGTACATGCCAGAGGTAAAGCGTATAGTCCATCAGCACTACTGCGGCCATGATCTCAAGCGGGCGGGGGAGATTCAGCTGTTTTAGCACGCCGAGTTTTCTTTGTCCGACAGCACGCGCCAGCGGCTGGACGACCGGAGCTTCCAGCAGTTGCACAGTAAGCGCGCCTAATGCTGCTACAGCCAGATTGCGGCTATTGCGGCGGAGCTTGGATTCACGTCCGCGTCGCAATGGACGCTTGCGTTCCAGCAAGACAAGGCCGGCGAGCACTCCAAGACTGATGGCAACACGAAAGAAATTTTTCATTCCTGCAGCATTCATGCTGGGACAAGTTAGCGCCAAGGTAGCTTAGAAAACCGCCCCACCGGTCACCGGCAGATTCACTCCGTAAAGATAGTCTGATCCCGACGAAAGAAGAAATTGGATGGCCGCAACTATTTCAGCGGGCTTGGCCAGGCGCTTGCCAGGAGTGGCGGCAGCAGCAAGT
>DASXJO010000631.1:0-2091 GCA_036497385.1 Candidatus Angelobacter sp.
GACGACGCAATACTGCGCTACGTGCCCGCTCTGGCCGTTGGTGGAATCCTCGCCTTCACGAAACAGCGTTCTGCCGAAGCCGCCATTGAACAGCGGAACGGCGTTGGAGAGAGCGGCAGCGCGCACTCCGGGAGTGTTCTGCGCCGCTTCAAGGGCGCGTCGTGCAAACTCTTTGGCCCGGGCCGGCTCATAGTTCAATGCGCCTACGTCAAAAGACAACATTCCCAAGTTATGCGTGTCAAAGCCGGGATTCATCTCATGCGCGTTACGCAAGCTGATGAGAAAGAGTCCGGCGCCCACCAGCGCAATCAGGCAAACCGCTACTTGCAGCGAGATAAGAACGTCACGAACATTGAAGCGCGAGCTTTTGCGCAGATCGCCGCCGGCACGCTCCTTGAGTTCTGAAACCAGATCTGGCCGCGACGATTGCAGCGCCGGCGCCAGCCCAAAGATCAGGCCTGTGCCAATCGCCACGGCGAAAGTAAATGCCAGAACGTGCCAATCCAGCGAGAGGTCCATGCCGTCTGCCGGAAGCTGCGGCGGACGGAAACGCCACATGATGTCGCGTCCAACCAGAGCAAGCCCAAGTCCCAGTGAGCCGCCTGCAATCGCCAGCACCATGGCTTCAGTGAGCAACTGCGTAATCACGCGGCTGCGCGACGCGCCAATGGCAACGCGGATTGACATCTCTCGCTTTCTGCCTGCCGCGCGGGACAGCAGCAGGTTGGCAATATTGAAGCACGCAATCACCAGCACAATTCCGACCACGGCCATCAACATGACTCCGGCGCGCTTGAACTGTGCGCGTTGGTTTGGATTGATGCTTGATTCCAGCAGCGGCTGCAGCGTGAACGTGCGACCCTTGTTGGCCAGAGGAAAAGCCGTTTCCAGATCGGAGGCAATCGCCTGCAATTCCGCCTTGGCCTGCTCCGGACGCGCGCCATCCTTCAATCTGGCCACAGCGCTATATCCCAGGAAGCGCCGTTCATTGAAGAGCTGCTTGGCGAATCCGGTAAGAATCTGGTCATGCATTGATATTGGGACCCACATGTCTGGGCCGCCAATCACGGAAGTCCCCTGAAAACCTTTTGGAGTAACGCCAACTATCGTGAATCCCTGGCCATTCACCAGCACGTTCTGCCCGATCACCGCTGCATTGGCGCCAAAAGTACGCTCCCAGAAGCCATGGCTCAACACCACCACCGGGCCTGCTCCGGCAGTACGGTCTTCTTCGGGACGAAATGTGCGTCCCAGTTGCGCGCGCACGCCCAGCACATCAAAGTAATTTCCCGACGATAGCTGCGCAAAATACTGGTTGGGCTGGCCATTCACAGTCACGCTTACAGGCGTGGCAAACGATTGCGAAATCGCTACGCCGGAAAAAGACTGCGCCCGCTGTTGTATATCCTGCGCGTTGGGAAAAGATGTGGGCAAGACATTTGTGTTGGAGCCGAATATCTTGCGCTGATCAAGGGTAAAAATCTCCACCAGGCGCGCAGGATCCTTCACCGGCAAAGGATGAAAGAACACCGCATTCACCACGGTAAAGATCGCCGTGTTCGCGCCAATGCCCAGCGCCAGCGTAAGAATCGCGATCACGGCAAAAGCGGGCGACTTGCGCAAGCTGCGCAACGCAAAACGTATGTCCTGCCCAATGTTGTTCATTGATTCACCTGGGGATTCACCTGGGACGTCTCCAAAAAGTGAAGAACTGATGATTTAAGAGACGCGCGTGGAAGAGCATTGTTAGCCGCCATGTTCGCGTAAGTGAAGAAATGCCCGGCGCCCTATGGAGAGACCGTGAAAGCAATCGCAACACAGATCAGCCTGTTTCAGTCCCTGTCCGCCTGCTCATAACTTTTTTAGAATGGAAATGCAATTTTGGAGGAGCCAGACCGTAGTACGCCAGACTTTCCATCGGCGTCGCCTACTTGCATAGTCGCATGGCCGATCCAGTAAGGCACACCCGTCGGCAATTTCGCGGCAATGCTTACACCGCGATTCTCCATTGACGAACTGAGAGCCAAGGTGAGGACAATCGGGGCGCCTTGAGGACTTCCGGTGAGTTTGAGGACAAAAGAATCGATCACA
>DASXJO010000632.1:0-3217 GCA_036497385.1 Candidatus Angelobacter sp.
TCTCAGTGGCAGCCCACAGCGGACGCTTGTTGCGGGAATCAAAAACCGTCATCTTGATATCTGTCGGCGAAATCTCCTTCCGGGTGGAGTTGGACTTCTCTTCCTTTCCGGTCTCCGGTGAGACATTGGACGAACTTGAGACCTGAACACCAGAATCTCCGGTGGAAGATATTTCAATAATCAGGTCGGCCCTGTCCGGCGTCTCGACAAAGGTAAATCTCTCCCAACCTTCCATTGTGGACCGGATCACATCCAGCGGGATCCTGTTCCCGTGCGTCCGGGTAATAAAGACATTCCTGGCGGCCGCCAGGCGCATAGAAGGCGTCTCGATGAGAGGCTTCTTTTGCGCAGCCTGCTGACCCAGACAGGAAAATCCACTCGTTAACAAAACTAGAAAGCCTGTAAATAGGAAAGCCGGCAACTTCCGCATCTCTATCTCCAAGTCCTGAATCTAACAGCTTTTGGATCTAAGGCTCTTAAATCTAAGAAAGATAGCTGCTGTGTGGCGAGCTGTGATTCGGTTCTGTTGCCCCAAATACTAGCCGTTAAGTCGCGACCGCATCTCAGATTACAATATTTCAAGCGTATGGCTGACCGTCTTTATCTCAGTATCTGGTTTCCCAGCTTTCAAGAGCCGGAGATGCTTCCACGGCTGCTCTCAGTACTCAAGCAGTTTCCTTACTCCGCCGACCGTCCCGGCATTGGCTATCTTGGCATCCGCAGCATCTCATGGGACCAGCCCATCATCTTTCAGGAAACTTTTGATCATCGCGCCGCTCCCGAGCAAAGTCTGGCGCTCGCCGCCGAATTTCTTCATGAAGATAATGCTTACGAATTGGACGTCCTCTGGGACCTTTGGGTACCCACCAAAGAAGGCGACCTGGATGAAACCTGGATCTTACGTCCTCAAACGGTGAAGTTGATCGCCTTTGGCACAGAGTTTGAAGAAGGAACTTTTCAAGAGAATGGCCACATACTGGTCGACTTCGGTCTGGACGCTCCTTTCCTCTTCGAGGAAGCAGAGTACTCCAGCGTGCTTGAACAGCGCATCAAGGCCAATGTCCAAAAACTTGTCGCCTTCACCAGCGCCGTAGAGAAGAACTGCGGCATCAGCGGAAGGGTCTTGTGGTCAGAATCAGAGGACAATCTCGCGCAAAAGCTGATTGAGCGATTGCAAAGAGTCCAATAACTCAAAAGCTTGAAACACAGAGGAACAGAGGGAGCAGAGGTTCTCAAATAATGAATTCAGCTTTGAGACGCTGCAATCCCGACCTCATATTTATTGTTCAATACTCTTTTAATCCCTTCCCGCAGATGGACAACATTGAAATTTAGCAGCAATCCAAGAGGCTTGTTGGCCAAACGTAGGTATGTGAGAAGTTGCGCCTTATGTATAGGAAGCAATGCTTCAACGCATTTCAACTCAACGATGACAGTATTCTCGACCAGAAGATCGAGTCGATATCCCGACTCCAACCGTAAGCCGTCATATTCAACTGGAAGAGCAACTTGCGCATGCACCCCAAGGCCTGCTTTTTGCAACTCATGCACTAAACAGGTTTGATAGACACTCTCCAAAACACCCGGCCCTATTGCAGTATGAACCTTGAGGGCGCACGCAATAACCCGTCCGGATATCTCGTTCAATTCCAAGTTCTCTTTCCTCTTCGTTCCAAAGGTTCTTGATTGAATTTAAAGATTGTTGCTGCCAATTAGCTGCAACGCTTCTTCGTCAGTATTTCCTCAAGCTCATTCAATCCTCCGCTTCCTCTGTTCCTCTGTGTTTCAAAGGTTTGTTTCTCTTATCCCACGAGAATAAATCCAAATGGATATTGCAGCTTCTTGAAGCTAACAATACCCATTCAAATCCTCTGCTTCCTCTGTTCCTCTGTGTTTCAAAGGTTTGATTCTCTTTCAAAACTTTTGAAGTTTATTTCGTCCTTCCGCCCTCGGTTTTCAACTCTTCCGCCGCCGACGCTTGTGCTGCTGCCAACCGTGCCGTGAGCACACGATAAGGCGAGCACGAAACATAGTTCAACCCAATTTTGTGGCAGAACTCCACCGATGCTGGATCGCCGCCGTGTTCGCCGCAGATGCCGATCTTCAAATTCGACCGTGTCTTGCGTCCCTTCTTCACCGCGATCTGCATCAGCTCGCCCACGCCTTCCTGGTCGATGGTGGCAAATGGATCGCTCTTCAGAATTCCGCGCTCAATGTACGCCGGCAGGAACTTGCTGATATCGTCGCGTGAAAAGCCGTAAGCCGTCTGCGTAAGGTCGTTGGTGCCAAAGCTGAAAAACTCGGCGTCGGACGCAATCTGGTCCGCCACGGAACAAGCGCGCGGCAACTCAATCATCGTCCCCACCATGTACTCAACTTTGGTTCCCTTTTCTTTGAACACCTGTTCCGCTACCTGGCGGATGATGGCGCCCTGGTTTTCCATCTCTTTCACCATGCCCACGAGCGGGACCATGACTTCAGGAAATACTTTTACGCCGGCCTTGGAAACGTTCACCGCAGCTTCAAAAATTGCCCGTGCCTGCATCTCGGAAATTTCCGGATAGGTAATTCCCAGGCGGCAGCCACGATGTCCGAGCATAGGATTCAACTCATGCAGCTCTTCCACGCGGCGCAGCAGCTCACGCGCTTCCTTCAGCCGAGGCGAGTTCGCGTCTTTGATCTCTAGTTGCGCAATCTCCACCATCAACTCTTCACGGCGCGGTAGGAACTCATGCAGCGGCGGATCGAGCAGCCGGATCGTTACCGGAAATCCGTCCATGGCTTTGAACACGCCTTCAAAGTCTGATCGTTGTACCGGCAGCAGTTTAGCCAGGGCTTTCTTGCGGTCAGCTTCAGTGCGGGCCAGAATCATGTCGCGCATATGCCCAATGCGATCTTCGGCAAAGAACATATGCTCCGTGCGGCACAGGCCGATTCCTTCCGCGCCAAAGCTGCGCGCGGCAATCGCATCGCGTGGGATATCCGCATTGGCGCGAACGCCCAGCTTGCGGAACGGTTCAGACCATTTCAGCAGCGTTTGCAGATCAGGATCGTCCGGCTTGGCCGGAACGGTGCCAAGCTGGCCTTTGATCACGCGGCCTGAAATGCCATCAATGGAGATCCAGTCGCCCTCTTTCAGAATCAGATCGCCAATGCGCATCTGCTTTTTCTTGTCGTCGACTTCAATCTCACCCGCGCCCACAATACAACACTTGCC
>DASXJO010000633.1:0-2968 GCA_036497385.1 Candidatus Angelobacter sp.
CGATACTGGAACCTCCGCGAGTACTGGCCGATCGAGCGGAGCTTCCGTTAAACCCACCCCCACCAAAAGCGTTGCTACTCGAACCGAACCCGGAGCCTGATGAGACAGACCGATTACCGATGCTATTTGCGGCAGCGCCGCTGTTCGCCGGCATCCCGGCGGCTCCGCCACCTGCGCGGCTGGCACCTGCCCCACCGCTGGGGCGATTGCTGCCACTGATATTTCCTGCACCAACTCCGCTACCGGGCCGATTACTGGCCCCCAGATTTTGCGCTCCACCGCCGCCCGTTCGGTTGCCTCCGCCAATACCCGATCCACCGGGAAGAGCACCAGTCCCTCCGCCGGGTCGTGCTCCGCCACCGGCGCTTCCGCGAGTGCCAGCTCCAAGCGTGCCAGCTTCTCCGCGAGCTGTGCCACCGTACTTATTCGCGGTTTGTTTGTTCCCATAGGGCGCATTTCCCCTGTGTTGCGGGTTGTGCTGCCACGCGTTGCCCTGGCCGCCAGTTCCCCGGTTGACGGTTCGATTGGTGTTTCTGTTAAAGCTATTGTTGTTGTTGATGTTCACGTCGCCGTGTTTCCAATCGCAATTGCCCCAGTTGTTGGCCCACGCGCCTCCCAAAACAAGTCCCGTTCCAAAAGCCAGCCCCATGCCGGCGTAGTATCCCGGATAGGTGTAAGGATAATAGGGATAGACAGGAGAAGGAGCTCCGTAAACCATCTGCGGGTCATATGAGGGAACGTAGACTAGATCGGGGTTAGCTTGCTCAATTACAATCGCCTGTTCACCGCCCTCGACCGTCTGGGTCTCCACTTTCTGTTGCGCGTTGGTGTTTAAATTTCCTTTGCCTTGGGCCTTTGCGCGCATGCGCTGAACTGCGTCCATCACGTCGGATTGCTGCGCCAGGAATGCATTTCCCAAGTCCGTCGTCCATTGGATATTGCCAGCCATCCGCTGAACGACGTCCGGAAACGCTACCAATGCCTGGACGCTCGGGTCCCAAGGCTGCTTGGCCACTGCGTCCGCCAGGGCTTTGTCCTTCAGGTATTTGTTGTTCGCGTACCACTGCTCAAGCTGGATCACTTCCAACGGATAAGTGGAAGCGGCCAGCGTCTGGGCAAGAAGCGGATCGGGATAAAGAGCGATCGGCGCCACCAGGGAATCCAGTTGGTCGGCTGGAATCGGCGGCGCCTCCTCATTCGCAGCCGCCCCTGCCAGCGGGTGGTCTTGTTGTGCGTACGCCAGCGAGTATGCCGACACGAGTAGTGCAGCGGCGCAGGCGATGCCGATGACGCCACGGAGTGGATCAGGGAACCTGAAGGAACCTATTGTCTTCATAGTTTTTTAGGTTTCTTTGCGTGCCGTTTCTCCACTCACGATCACCCTGCTTTGCTGCATCGATGGTGGCAACCACGTGGGACTTTAGATGACCATGCCGGTTCACGGCAACACAATGCCTCCCTATATCAATAGGGAAGAGCTCTTGGAAAACCAATCGTATTGGACTCGTTAGCGAACTATCTGTGCTAACTCGATCTGGCCTTAGGCGGCTTCGCAATTCTTGAGCAAACCAACCGCGCGATTCAGGTAATGTCGGTCTTTATTCTGATGAGTCGTCTTCGACGTCATCCTCGGTTTCTTTCCAGGTCTTGTCAGGGTTGTACTTGTCCATGGACTGGAAGATTTTCAGCGTATCAGGTCCGAGGTCCTTTTCATACACGACTCCATCGGGCCCAACCATGAAGGTCATCACTCCGGTTACTCGATATTCCGCAGGAGCGACCGCCAGGCCGAATCCGCCAATCATCGCGCCACCGACCATGAAGTCTATTTCGCCTCCTGGCGCTGCAGGTCCCTGTCCCTTCAGAACCTTGAAGTAATAGCCGTGATAGGGTGTGCCTCGCTCCGCCTTGTAGCCTTCTGCCAGCGCCTTGGCGACCTCTTCTCCTACCGGGCCTCCCCACGTGCCGTCCGGATTCTGCCATGCCAACCCGTTATGTTTCCCAGGGTCGCTGAGGATATTTTGTGCGTACTGGTTTACCTTTGAACCATCATGTTTTTCCTCGGCATACTCATGTTGTGCCTCGACGAAACCTCGGCAAATCTCGATGGCGTTCAGTTCGTTCGCGCCGACACGTCGATTTAATATCTCTTCACGGCCTACTTTCGTGTCGAAAAACCATTTCCCGCTTTGTTTCACGATTGGGATCGGAAGCGGGAAATTATCATTACCCACTGTCAGAATGGCCTCATTTGGACTTTTCTTGTTTGTCTCGACCGACATCTTTTCTTTTGCCTTGTTTGCAAATTCCGTCGCTCGTTGTTTGTCCATCACGGGATCTTCGGAAGCGACTATATCCTCGCTATCCGGTCCCAGAATTTCCTTCGCGGCGGCGACATCAAGATTTGTCGCAACCTGAACCAGAGCGTCGGCGGCCTGTTTCGGCGTGTCGAATTGCTTTTGCCCTGGTTGAGGTGTCGCTTTGGCGTCTTGTTGTTTCGCAGCCGTCTCCTTCTTCTCCGGCGCTGCGATCGAGGTTGACGCGAGAAAGCTTGTTGTGAGGATCGCTGCGATGAGCACGATCATGGTTGATGATGTCATGGTGTTTCGTTTGGTTTTCATAGTTTTTTCTCCACTGGTCACGCGCTTATCTGCGTCGTCCTCCGCCTCCACCGCCACGTCCACCGCCACCACGACCTCCGCCACCACCGCCACGACCGCCGCCACCACCGCCGCGGCTCATTGAAGAACCACCACCACGGCTCATACCGCCGCCACCCATGCTGTGCCCGCCTCTGTTGCTGCTTTGTCGCGCATAGTTTCCGCTACCGCCGCTAAATCCTCCGCCCTTTTTGGCACCGGAACTGGGCCGCGATGATGCGCTGCGGTTACCGACTTGGTTCTTAGCGGTACCGCCACTTGGTCGGGCTCCCGCTCCGCCTCCACCGGGCCGTGTTCCAGCTCCGCCA
>DASXJO010000634.1:0-14009 GCA_036497385.1 Candidatus Angelobacter sp.
GCCAGGAGCATGGCCTGTGGCGGCTGCGAACTCGGACGATCAAAATGGAACGTAACTCCGGAGGTGACCTCCGTTCCCGGCACCAGTTCAGGCCATTCGTCCAGCAGCAGGCCGCATTGCGCGGCTGCGCGATTGAACGCAACGGAAAAATAAGCCGTGTACAAAAGCCGGTTGCTAACCCCGGCTTTTGTGGGATCGAATTCCAGTCCCAGCCAGCGATCGTCCGTCGTGAACGGAAGTTGCACTGCTTTCAGGCCGAGCAGGTCCGCGCCAAAAATTTCGCTCAGCACTGATACGTTTTCCCACGCGTTCATCTTTTCCCGAACACGGGCCAGCCCGTAAAGCCAATCGTCAACCGGGAAGCGGCGGCCCACGGTTTTCAGATCGGTCAGCAAGACCGGCGCTGAAGTAAAGCAGTTGCTGAACTCCAGCCCATTGTTGTCCCCCAGCTTGAAGCGCGGGACGATTTGCATTTCATCGCCCAGAATAGTGCGGGCCGCTGCGCGCAGCGCCTGAACACCGTTTGCCGGAGACATTGCCGCGGCAGCGGTCATGGCGGTTTGCGTTGTCTGGATTCTGTTGCTCACATCGTCCGCCAGAGCTTTGACTTTCCCCGCCAGCGTGTCTCGAAGGTTAGGGATCGCGGCCATCTGGTCCGCAATGTCGAGCGGCACCGCGTCATGTTCCGCCAGCGCAGGTCGCAGCGCATCTGCGGCAGCGGAGAAATCCACCAGCTTGTTTCCGCCAAACTTAAGCAGGCTGTCGATCTGGCCAAGGCGGGCGTCAAACTGCAGCTTTGTTGCCTCTACGGAACTCTTGTAAACATTGGGATCGGCAGGCAGAGGTGCGGTGGTGCTTGAGGCAATCAGCCCTTCTGCTTTTTGCAGCATAGCAAGCCGATCTACATCATTGGTTAGCGTTGGCCAGGATGCCATAAGCGCGTCATAGTCTGAGCTCTTGCCGGTCCAGCGCACGGAAAATTCATCAAGCTTTTTTGCGATTGCATCGTAGATTGCGCGTATGTCAGAGTGAACGTGACCTGTGCCGGTTTGCGGCACTCCGTAAAGCGCGGCTTGAAGAAAGACGTCAGATACTTTGCGCGCATAACCATCCAGATCAGATGCATGCGCTTCAAGCGCCACCAGGCTGTCACGCAGAGGCGTAAGAGTGGAGATGGTCTGCTGCAGCCGTCCGTTCAACTCAGTGTCGTCCCACACGGAATCGTCGTCTGCTTTGTTTTGCAGCGGCATGGCCATGTCAGCCGGAGACAATGGACGGCTCTTTAGCACAAGCACGCGCAGGCTGCGCACCAGCGGAGCCAGTTCCATGAAAGTAATTTTGCCCGCGACCGGCTTCGTGTACTCGATAGTGACAGCCACGTCAGGATGAGCGTCAGATCCATAACGGATCGCTTGTCCGATGCGGTCATCCAGCTCTGATTGCGCCTGGTCAAGATCAAGTCCGGCGAGATAGAGAAGGTCCATCGGCTGCAAGCCAAGGCTTTTTTGCGAAATACTAACCGTCTTGGGTGCGGCCAGTACGGGCGTCGTATAGGTAACACTCGCGACGACGTTGGCCGGGTCCGGAAGACGCTCTGAAAGCCAGAGATTCAGCGGGGCCTCAGCGGCGGCGCGCGGCGTCATGGGAACGGAGCTGGGAGATGCGTTCGGATCTGCCGTGGGGTCAAGGTGGAGCGCCACGCGATGCGTGAGCGAAATGCCGTTGCGCGGCGTGTCCACTACCTCCACTTGCGGAGGATGGTTGCCCTTGCTGTATGCAGTGGTATTTGCCGCGGCGCGGTCAAAGTTGCCCTGCACCACCTGATACACGCTCTCCGCCATCACCAGGTCGCCAAGCGCGTCATAAAGATTGAGCAGCGCGTCAGCTTCATTGTCCAAGGCCTGCTGCTCTTTATTATTTGAGACCGGAGGCAGTTGGCCCGGGCCCAGACCGCTGGGCATTCCAAACGGATAAGATTTCTTTCCGCTGGTGCGTATTTGCCTGGCCAGTCTCTCGCCATCAATGACGTTGCGTGCCTCCAGCAGCGTAATGTCAGTTGGATCGGACGGCACAGTGCTCTTCAACTTATTTGCCGCCAGCGGAAAGGCCTGGCGCAGCGGATAGATGAACTTGTCAACTTCAGCAAGATCGTGCGCGTCGTGCAAACCCCGTTCAAAGAAATAACCGAGCAGCGCCGCCAGGGTCTGCCCATTGCGAATGCCTTCCAGAATTTCCATGGCCCGGCGCACCCGGTCAGATGACAGGTTCACCGCCATGGCGTCAGGATTCGCCGGCGAAGCATTCACCTTGTATGCATTCTTCAGAATGGCCGCGGCGGCGGCGTGGTTGAGCGAGGGAGCATGGACGTATCCTGAGTTCGCGGGATCATATTGCAGCGGCGGGTCCTGCGGACGCTGGAATGTTGCCGCCAAATCCGGAGCAAGCTGCACGGGAGAGAGCTGCTGCGGATTTGGACGCAGATTTTCCAGCCATGCATACGCGCCCAGGTAAAGGCCGGTGGAAGGTCCTTTTTCACTTTGCGCCCGCATTTCTTCAAGGCGCGTGGCGGTCAGCGCCGTCTTCCAGGCGTCCACCCGGTAGGAGCAGCAATCCACGTGCTCGGCAAACAGACGCTCCAGCGCGGCCGTGGAGGTGCCTTTCAGAAAATCCAGGGCAGAGAGAATATCGCGCAGGTCCACGGTTTCCACGGCGTTCCGCAAAACTGACGGCAGCAGAATATATTCGCCCAGCGTAGTTGTATTGTTTCCCGTGATCTCCGGCCGGGGCGAATACAGGTGCTGGAACTTGCTCTTTCCCGCATCGGCCGCCGATTGCACGTGAATGAAGGCCGGCTCGCGGCGCTCCACTGCTGAATCCACCAGTGCGCGGCTTTCGAGCATGCGGATGGCCGTATCCCAATGTCCCAGCATCATGGCATGGCGCAGCAGCAGATAAAGCAGCGCGGTGGGCTCGGGATTCCCGCCGAAATCCTGACGGCGAATCACATCCAGTGAGGATGTGGCCAGCCACTCAACGTAATTCTTCTTGTCCGGAGTATAAGCGCGGACCGGCTTGGTTTCTGAAAGCGGCACGTCGTCCACCACAGGGCCTTGCAGGAGAGTGCTGGGACCATAAAAGAATTTTTCCATGATCGGCGCCGGAGCGTTGGGATCAGCGCCTACTCCCGCCAGCAGCGCTTTGCCGCGCACCTGCAGAAAATCCGCGATCACGGCCCCCCACAACGCGCCCCGCTCATAGACCAGCTTGTTATACAACTGGTCAAAACTTTCCGCATATCTCTGATGATATTCCACCGATCCCGAATGCAGCCCCACCACGTCCAGCAAGGTCTGGTGCTTGTCGCCGGCCTGGCCTACGTGAGGCACGGTCGCGGCCATGTTCCGCCAATCCTTGTCCATGCGCGCAAGCAGGGTATGCAGCCGTTGCAGATAACCGCCGCTATTAATCCCGCTCAGGAAGACGCCGGTCGCGTTGCGTCCTGACTGGTACCGCGAGAACGGCATCACCGGAAGAATTCCATAGGGTTGTTTTCCTATGCGAATGGCGGGGACGGGGCCGCGTCCGGAAACGTAGCGGGTAAAGAACCAGCGTGTGGCCGCCACATCAGCGCGAGAGAAGATCGGCGTCATCATCTCTTCCATCATGTAGCCCAGCGTGGCTTGCCACAGGGCAACGTTCATGGCGCGCGCTTCGCCCTGATCGCGGCCGGAGGCGTTGGGAACCAATTTAAGAATAGCGTCGTCAATGCCCAGCGCTTCAGCGAGCCACTGCCCATCGCGGCGCTGTAAAACGTCGTCAGTTTCGGCGTAAGCCTCCTTGCCTTTGAAGACTGCGTCGTATGAGGCGTCCGGATCATCCACCCACGTATAGCCGGTGCTTTCGGACTCGGTGTTGTTGGTGGGACTTCCCTGGGGGACCAGGCCGAAACCATGCGTGCTGCAATAGTGATGATTGATTAACGTTTCCAGGCGCTTTTTAGAATCATTTTCATCCGATGAAAAACGCAGACCCACAACTACCAGCCGGTCAAAGCCCTGATTGGCTTCAGCCGTGGTCAGATCAACCTTGATTCCCATGCCCACGGAGACCGCGCGTTCGAAATCGGCCAGCCAGAGCAGATCGTCATTCAATACCAGATCGTCGCCATCTTTCTTGATCTGCTGGTCTGGAGGCAAAGAGGGGTCCGGGCCCACAAGCAGCGCATCCGTGATGGGGCCGCCAATGGCGCGCTTCACCTCAATTCCACCGTTGTAAAGCAGCGCAACAAAACGATCAGGCATCGCGCTCGATTTTGGGCCTTGCGTCCATGCCGTGGTCTTGGATGGAGGCGGTGGCGGCAGTTTCAGCACCGCGCAGCTCACCCGCACCTGTGCACGCGTGTAAGGCTTGGGCGGTTCCTGCCCATTGGCTTCAGGAGCAAACTGCGCGAGTATGTCATCCGCGCGGGCATCGCCTACGGCCAAACGGAGCGCTGCCAGGGCCGCGGCTTCGTCACCTTTATTGCCATCGGCCTTCCATACCGCCATGTAGTAGGTAAAGGCATGCGCCTGTTCGGATGGCGTAACGTCAATGCCGGGAATGATGACCAGCACTATATCCTGGGCATCCGTTTTCACCGGCTTTTCAGCGATGTTGGGCGCGTATTGCGAAGTCACGTAAGCAGCGCGGCCCGAGCCTGAGCCCGAGACCAGAGACCGCCATGCACCCCGTTCCTGCGCTTCCACGCCGCCGGCCCGCCACATGCTTGCCCAGAATTCGCGCGCGTTGTCGAGTTCCGTTTTAGTGGGTAGTTCCTCGAAGGAATCAATCTGGCAATCGTCAGGATAAATCCGTATCCACAACTGCGGAGACGCGGCCACGCCGGCGACGTTCGTCCGCAAGTTCACGGCTGAAGGAACGTGAAACCGTGTTTCCAGGCGAACCGGGAACAGCAGGATGGGAAAATGGTCGTTCAGTTCCTCGATCTGCTGCTCAGGATTCAGGGCCGAGAGCGAAACCAGAAGATCGCCGTTCTGTGCCTTCAAGGGGCCAAGATTGCTTCTAAGCTCGTCAATCTGGCGGTTGAGATCGGCCGCCTGTTTTGCCAACTGCGCGCGGCGTCTGCCGCTGGGGTCAGTTTGCGCGTTGGAGGTCCGTTGCAGGGACGCGAGCTCGCTCTGCACGTCCTTGAGCTGTTCCCGTGCTAGAGCCAGTTTTGAAGCGGCGCTCTCAGCCTGGAGCCGCGTTCCGGCCAGTTGGTTGCGAAGATCAGTAAAGTTGGTCATGGCAGCATGCGCGAAGCGTGCACAGCCACCAGCACCGGCACGCGGTAAAGTATGTAGGCCAGATCGGCCGCATTCGTGTTGGGATTCCACTTTGCCTGATTATCTTCAGGATCGGGTTTGTCTTCCTGGTCAAGCGGTGGGTTGTACGTATCAAAATGCAGCGTCTTGCTGAGCTGAATAACGTTGCCGGGAGCAGTATCAATGTGTTTCCAGGCAAGATCGTTCCAGTTGATGAGGCGCGGCGTTTCGCCTTCGGGAACGTCATCCAAGCCGAAGCGCGGCTCACCGGGACGCTCCTTGATGACGAAGAACCAGCCGGGATCATCCGTTGCCTTGGTCCCACCGCGTACCTCCAGGGCAGTCAGATCGAATCCGATAAAGTAGATGTCGGGATCAACCTTGGCTTCAAACAGCGGCGTGCGGATCTTGTCCAGCGGCAGCGGATTTTGGTCTGATTCTGCCGGAGTAAGCTCCACCAGTTCGCGCTCGGCAGTCACATCGATCTTGTTGGTGTGTTCATCGCGATGCCATTGCGACTTCTGCGCGTAAATCACGGCCGTGGGATACCGCTTGAGCAACTCGCCCCTGATCACCAGCACGATCTGCGCCGACTGCCCATGCGTGGCGCGCTGGTTGTGATCGCCCAGCGCCGAATGCAATGACCATTTGTGAATTTCCGGGATGTCGCGCAGTTTTTCCCGGTCTTCCGGCGTAGGACTTTGCGGCAGCATCAGGCTAACGTCCCAGAACTGGCGGAAATAGCTGCCGCGCTGGTCCGTTGGATATTCGCGCCACAGCAGTTCACGCGACATCTCATGGTTCAGCCCGACCATGTAAGACTCAATGAATCGCTCGTTGGATTCCAGCAGAGTCATACTGTTTTGCGGGATCAGGTTGATATGGGGCAGAAACAGCTCGGCGGACATGTCCGCCAGAGGCTTGTACATGGGAACGTTAAATACCGGATAAGCCATTACCGGCGTGAATTGTTCGATCAGATCGCCGATCAGCCATGGCGGCAGCAGAATAATGGAGAGTACACGCCGCGGAATGGTGATGTCAGGATGAATCGCGTTGACGATCGTCGTGGCCAGAATGGTTAACTGGAGTGGCTGCTTCACAGGCACTGGGAACTGGATCGCCGTATATGTATAAACGTCACGCAATGCCGTCTTGAAGCGCACGCCTTCCGGGCTATCCGTGGAGCCAGTGGAGGCGGTGAAGCCGGTGCCGGGGCGCGAAATCACGAAGTTAGGCACCGTGGGCAGGGTATTCACGGAAGCCGGCGTTTGCTGATCTTCCTGGATCGAATTTGAAAGATTGTTGGCGGTGGTCCATTGTGACAGCAGCACGAAGAGCCAGATCAGCACCGGGGCCGCAACTGCCATCACGGCGAGCGCGGCCACGGGTGGTAGCAAGAACACCAACAGGGCTATAACAAGAAGCAGCAGCAGCGGCAGAAAACGCAACCATGGATAACGGTTGAGCAGATCCTTGATGGCAGGAGGTTCGTTGCTCGGCGTTACTGCATTCACCGCGTCGCCGATGCTGATGCCGCCTGTAGGTTGCACTTTTGGAGGTGCGGGATGGATCTCACCGGCATTAATGCGTGTAACGATCTGCGATACGGTGGCGGCGGGCAAATCAAGCCGCTTCATTAATGGCGTGCCCATCCTTACGATTTTGCGGAACGGAGCGGAGGTCACCACCGGCGGCACCATGCTGCTGCTTACCTTGGCCGCCACAGTGAGGCCTTCTGACATCACGCGGCGGTGCATGGGCGCAGTCATCACAAACGCCCGTTCCGGCGTGAGCGATGCGATGGAGCGCACATGCCAGGAGACGGCGGCGGCCTGCGCCATTTGCGCCAGGCGTATGCGGTTATTGGCTTCCAGCACCTCGCCAATCTGCTGCCAGGCGCCGTTCATGTATTTCTCGTCGTTTTCCTGTATGACCTCAGTTCCCAACCCCGCAGCTACGCGGAATCGCGGATCAAGATTCAAACGATGCACCCAGTTCTGGTCATTGGGCAGAATGGTGCCATCGGCAGCTTCCAGCACGCGATTGGTAAGAGCATGCCAGCGCCCGTAAAGCGGAGAGGTGATGACCGGATCGGGATCGCCGTCAGGATTCACGGCGGACGGAACTTTGCGCGCGTAATCATCGGCCAGATTAATGAGGCGCGCCATTCCTGTTTCAAATGGATGGGGAAAAGGATTGTCCCACTGATCGTATTTAGTTACTTCAGCCTGGTCCGGCGGAGGCAGCGTGTCAAAAGGAACGCGCAGCGCGCCGCCAAGTTTCAGGATCCCGCCCAGTTCCGCAGGAACGTCAATCTTGGGAAGGTTCGATCCCGGATGAAGCACGTCCATGTCCCGCACACCGACTGTCTTGTCAACCGGACGAGGCTTCAGTAGCTTAACCAGATATTCAAAATCTCCAAAATCGCCGGTTTTGAACTGCCAGCGGTAATAGTAAGGAAACTGGGTCTGGTTGTTGTCCCAGGCGGAAGCTGTGGCAACGGTGGTGTCCGGCACGGTCTGCCCCAGGCCGGCAAGCCTCCCGGTTTCAAAACTCGGGACCAGGAAAGCGTGGTAGGTAACGTCCGGCTCCAGATGGCGCGGGCACATGATGCGCGAGTAGGCTTGATCAGGATTTTTCTGGATCGTGGACTCATAGCGCTGCACCACGCCCGGCATGGAAGCGTCACCGTTGCTGGAAAGGTCCACGTTCACATGAACGTGCGCCCAGCCCCACAGCTCTGAAGCGGGCGGAAACAGATTGGCGGCTAGTGCGCCGCCGGCCAGATCGAAATAAGGAAGCGGCCGACCTTGAACGTTCTTGCCATCAGTAAACTCGGTTTCCTTCAGCACCACCAGCGCGATCCACGGGCGCAAACGATGCTTGCCGCTATCGGCCATCGCGGGCATGTATCGCCAGGGAAAATCTTCATCGTAAAATTCGACGTAAGGAAAATAGTTGGATTCAAAATTGGTGATCCAGTTGCGCGGATCGACTTTCACAATAGTCCGCGAGTCAATGCCGACGATGTCTCCCGGACCAAAAAGGCTTACGTCACGATGCACAACCTGGGTGATGGAAGAGCCGTCAAGCTGCGTCGCGGTGACGGTAACGTCGAGCGGCAGCGTGGCGCGTACCTTGACGCCGGCATCTCCATCCGCTTGTGTAATGCTGTTGGCGACGCCCGTGCGCAGCCACGGTAGAAAAGAATAAGTCGGGAGTTGCTGGCTCACGGTTGGGTCACCTCATGGTTGGGCAGGACGTGCAGCGCGCCGGTCAGCGATGGGTCCGCGGTCACATGGGCTTTCATGTAATCCGCAGCCATGGCTTCGCTGGAGAAAGTTGAACCGGCATCGAAGGCCTTATTGTTTTGTACGGAGGCGACCGTGTATCCTTCCGGCCCCACAGTTACTTTGTCCGCATAAGGCTGGAACTGGGTTTTGGTCTGGTATGAAAGCGAAGAGCGCGCCACCGCGGAACCAGACAGGAAATTGTGGAACAACCCGGAAATCGCTTTTAACAGAAAGAGCGGGCGCACCGGCTCTTTGTCGATGATGCTAATTTCATATGCGATCTGCCGCCGTGTCATCTTGCTGGACTGGGGACCTCCGGCCGCGCCGATCGTTACCCCGCTCTTCATCTGCTGGTAGGAAGGCCGTGAGAGTTTCTCCGCGTCGCTCATCTGCTGGTATTGGGCCGCGGCAAACTGCTCATTTACGGGCGTGATGGGCAATGTGTCGCTGCCGCTTACTGCCTTCGTGACGTCAATGCGGTTTACGTCGTCAGGCTTCTGCGTTCCCAGTTTGTCCAGAGTAAGATTCAGGGGCAAGGCACGCTGGCTCACCGTAAGCGCTCCAAAGGGATGCAGAACCAGCAGTGCCGGATCCAGCTTGCGCAGAGTGACCAGTAGATTGGTGGAAGGCGGCGGCAACGCTTTCCAGTTTTCCTGTTTGTTGACCTCGGCAAGGAAGACTGGCATTACGTGTACGGGCGGAAGTGACGTGTTGACTGGATCGCCCCAGGTCACGTCAAAATTCACGTCAACGCTGAAAAATAGAATGGAGATGCTGCCGGTGCCCTTGGCGCGCCAAGGCGAAGGGCCTTCCAGCGAGAAGCGAAGGTCGATGCTCAGAAGATCGAAGCCCGCGACTTCCAGACTGAGCGATCCGCTGATCTGGGCGTTGAAGTAGAAAGGTGAGAACTGGAAGAGAACGTCGTAACCCACCTGCCCGTTGATGTTGCAACCGTCCACGCCAAAAAACAAGGAAGCATGCGCGCCAAACTGCACAGTATTGGAGGTGACAGCAAAGTAGTTCTCAATGCGGATACGTGCCCAGTCAAGGTCAAGAATGCTGACCGTGATGCGCTTCATGGACTGCAATCCCAGAGGCGGCGGCTGGAAGGCGGGATGGAAGCCTCCCACGGAAAGCACGAACACTGGGTTATCGCCCCACTTGAGCCGCACCGCCATGTCTCCTTCCAGAGTCAGAAAGAGAATGTGCGAATCAAACAGGCTGGCGTCAAACGACAGCAGCTGCTTTTCAAAATCCAGTATGCCGACAAAGTTGACCTGTAACTGGATCAGCGCGGCCTCTTCCTCAGGCAGCGCCACTTTCAGAATGCCGAGGATCGCGATGTTGCCTGGAGGAATTTCAAGAATCAGACCGAACGAAAGTGTAATCAGGGAAGGTGTTCCCCATCCGAACTTGGCCATTGGGCCAATGAGGAACGTGCCTTCCTTGGGCGGGAAGATTGCTTTCAGGTCGCTGATGATGCGCGGAGCGTTGGCTACCACGTCAGTTGGAAACATGATGCTGCTGATGGCATTGGTGCGAACGCCATCGCGCAGTGTATCCATCACCACGGTGCGATTCAGTCCCAGCAGCCCACCCACGGCGTTCAGGGTGAAACCAAAGCTCAGCTGGATCGGCGGAAAATCTGTAGTAATAATAAGGAGCAGCGAGAAGCCCGGTGTGCCGTCAGGCATTTTGGTGGTGATGAGACCAATTGCCTTTACGCTGACAATCTCGGCAATCGAAAGCTCAGCCACTCCGGCATACTCGCCTTTATCCGGATCAAAAAAGAGATACCCGCCGCCCTTGACCACTCCGGCGTCAATACTCAGCCCCGCGCCTTTGGGTGGCTTGAACCCAATGCTGATGTCCACCGGCCCGGCGTTGCCTGTGCGATCGTCTTTCAGGGCAAAGTCAATCTCTACGCCAATCTGTTCCACTACCACTTGCAAAGGACCCAGTGATGCTTTGATGTCAGCGCTAACCGAGGTGGGAAATTTCTGGCCCTGTATACCGACGGCAAAAGTGATCGCGCTGATCTCCACCGGGCCGAGATCGAGATGCAGTGGCAATTGGATTTCCAGCGTACTGGCCCCGGTGAAATACAGCCCATGATCTGTGGAATAACCCATGCCAAAATCGAAATCCGATTCCAGATGGACACCGGAGAGCAGCTTGCCAATAAAGCCATCAGCCTCGCTGAAAGAAATGGCCAGCTTGCCGCCCGCGACGGCCCCGCCTATGCTGAAGGATCCGTTTGCTTTTGCTCCGTCCCAGGTGAAACCGGCTCCCAGGTCTACTTCAAACTTGCGCACCTCCAGCCGGCTTCCTCCGGGTTGTCCCAGAAGTGTGTATGGGTTCGCGGCTCCGGTGCGGTCGGCAATGAACTTTACTGTGGCATCACCGGAGTAAGTGCCCGTCGGCGATGGAGGGTTGAAGGTGAGCCCGGTAGGCTGAATGATCAAAGAGCTGGTGAATGGCAACGTAAATCCAAGATCAACCTCGACCTTCCAGTCGTCCGCGCCAAAACTCATGACGCCGGTGTTGAAGTCCGAGCGTAGCGCGGCGATGAGGCCTTTGGGCGAAACGTCAGTCTTGGGCGTAACGGCCAGCAGCACCAGGTCGAGCTTGGGTGGAACGGCGCTACCATCGAAGTGCACCGGACCGCCGATCGCCGCCAGCAGGTCTCCCAGACGCTGCAGCAGCTCAACTCCGGTGAATGCAGGATCGTCCCATTTATACAACGTGCGGGCCACGTTGCCCGGCGAGGTGAACCAGTCACCGACACGACCGAAATGGAAAGTAGAAATCGTATAGGGAGGATTGGCGGGATCGACGGACCCGGTATTGAAATTCTGTTGTTCCAGAATTCCCAGAAATGCCAGCAGTTCGTTGACTCCGCGTGCATTCGCCAATGCCCGCACCAGAAGCAGGTTGAACAACCGTTCAGGAATGGCGTCAATGGTGGCCGCTGGAATGGCAAGCCCCATGCCGTGCACAGCGGTAACCAGCGCGTCAATGCTCTGGATGAGCCCGACGATCTTCTCGATCAGCCCCGCGCTTTTCGCAATCATCACGGAATCATTGCTTGCCTCCACGGCCGCAATGAGTTCGGCAGAGAGCTGAAGCATGTCATGGGCATCGCCCACGGCGGAGGCCAGCGGGCCGGCAATACCGCTTTCCTGCGCCGGCGTGATCGATATTCCTAACTCGGCAAAAGCAACGTGCGCCTGCCCGGGAGCCAACTCGCGCTCAATGGGCGAGATCGCATCTGCAATCTGCAGGAGAACGGTCTGTACGGTATTGAGAGTTGGATCGCTCATGCCAGTTGCCTCTCATTCAGGCGGTCTACCAGTTCATGCAGGTTGTCGCACGACGCGGCATGGGCCAGCACCTCGTTGCGGTAACGAACCACGACCTGGCGAAGTTCCTGGCTGCCATGCTCTGAAAGCGCCGCCGCCATGGCGTTCAGAAGCGCTATGCGCGTAACCCCCTCAATTTCCCACGGGATCAGCTCTTCCGGATCGCGGGCGTTGTTCATGGCGCGGTTTAGAAAGGCAGGCCCCTGATTGCGTCGCCATGCCACGGTCACGCGCCGGTTGTTGTTGACTAGGTGAACCACCTCAGGCCGGTGCCGCTGTGCCAGGGTCATGATCCGGGAACCCACGTCAGAGCGCTGTAATTGCTCGCGCAGATGAAACGTCATGTTGGGACGCCCGCTAACGTTGATGGCTATTTCCTGTGCCATGTCCACTGCCGCAGGATTGTCATGCACTGGGTTGTTATTCGTAATGGCTGTGACGTCAAGGGCTTGAAGCACTGGATGGATGTGGCAGGCAAGCCCATTGGCTGTGGCGTCAGTCCTATGCCCGTAAAGCAGACCCACAAGGTTGCCTGCGGAATTTATCAATGCGGAGCCGGAGTCGCCGGAATCTGAAAATCGCATCGCTCCTGTGCCATTGCAATTTCTGCCCGTAGCGGAAATTTCAATTACGTTGTCGCCGATGACGTTTCCGTTGGGATCTGTGGCCGGCGCGTCGACGGCGATTATTCTGCCTTCGCAGCGGCCGGTACTTGCTCCCACTTTAACCACGTTGGCCTGCGGCTTTCCGATGTCAGATTGAACGATGCGCGCCATGTCCTGAATTTTCGAATTGTTGAGGTTGAGTCCGGGAATGTAGTTGGCGAATGACACGCCGCAATTGGTGTGGCACAGGCTTGAAATGCAGATGTCGAGCTGCACAGAAGCGCAATCGAGGTAGTAATTCCTGGGAGCGCTTTCATTGGGGTACTTGTAGGAAAAATTCGCTGCGGGGAACAGCTTCAGGATTTTTCCTGCAAGCCACTTTCCTGCCTGATCTCTTCGCGGAATCTGCCAGCCAAACTGCGCGCTATTCGACCAGTCGGGCTGGTAAACCGATTCTCCACCCTGTTCATTCGCTTTGGTCACCACATGGTGATTGGTAATGAAAGCGACGTTGTAAGGCGGGTCAACCCCTTGATTGATGGTGGCGAAAAAGCCGATCGTGCCGACCTCACCTATTCCCTGCGGGCCGGCAAGCAGCGTGGAAACGTTGATCCCAGACGTCAGTGGATCATGGTTGGAGTGGTCCGCGCAGTCGTCCAGCTGAGTGCCGGCAATGCGGATCACGTCGGTTGCAATTCCTCCGAAGGAGGCGGGAATTAGGTCTTTTGCGGGAAGTTGAGAGGCCGGACATTTCTCGCGAACGTACACGCGGAAGGCGAGCTCGTCCGTCACCTGCCCACCACGCTCCTTGAGCCCGTAAGCCACGGCAACGACGCCCGGATGCTTTTTGAGCGCGGCTCGTGCTTCGTCATGTAATTGCGCCAGCTCTTCCTGTTTCATCATGCCAACTGTTTCTCGCTCAAGCGTTCCACCATCTCATGCAGGTTGTTGCATTCTTCCGCCAGTGCAAGCACTTGATGGCGATAGTGTTGAATGGCTTCACGCAATCCAGCACTGCCTTGCTCCGCCAGCACATCACCCATGGAGCCGAGCAAGGCCTTGCGGGTGATGCCCTCGATTTCCGTGGGGATCGTCTCCTGTGGATCGCGCGCATTGTTGATGGCGCGATTTAAAAATGCAGGGCCCTGATTGCGACGCCAGGCCACCATGACGCGCCGGTTGTGGTTTACCAGACGGATCACCTCGATCCGATGCTCGTCAATCGACTGCCATGCGCTGGGGCCTTCAGGCAAGGAAAGGAACTGTTCTCTGAGCCGCCGGGCTTGAGTGCTCCGGCCATCGGTAACCGCCGCTACTTCCGCCATCGTGGTTACAGCGGCGCTGTTATTTAATACAGGATGCGCTCGGGTAATCGGAGTGACCTTAAGCGCGTCCAGCACGGGTGCGATGTGGCAGGCCAGAGCGTCAAGCGGCTGACCAGGC
>DASXJO010000635.1:0-2647 GCA_036497385.1 Candidatus Angelobacter sp.
TGCCACGTTGTCCCGGCGGCAGAAGCATACTGGACCGACCATCCGCTCAGATTTACCGTGGCCCTATCAGCATTGAAGATTTCAATGAAATCATTCTTAAAGGTTGATCCGGCGTTGCCGCCGCCTCCATAAATCTGGCTGATGACAATACCGTTGGCGCTGGCCTTCACCGATCGAAACGGCGATACCAGGACTGAGCTAAGAAGAAGGACAAGACACAGGGAGAGACGCAGAGAGACCGCTTTCGTTTTCATAGGCTGGATGAGTATCCACGGCAGAGAACCAGAGCACAAACCAAAATTCGGTTAAAAACAAGATTCCTGTGGATATCAGGGGAGTTCCATTTTGGGAATCCGCCACGCGCGAACGCAAAACTTACAGCGGATGAGAAAGAGAAGTGGGTCAGCGGATCCGGAACTCGGCACCGCAGTGCGGCCATAGGAGTGACGGGGTGATCAGTCGCGGCTAATGTAGTTGAAACGCAGAGCAGTACGCAAAGATCACGAACAAAAATCCGGGGCCATTGACGGCCCCGGAGGAATTTCTATCGATAACTCAAACATTATTGGACGATCGCTTACTGAACGTTCAGGGCTACGTCGTCAAGAACGAATGAGGTTTGCAGGCTGGTGTCTTCAGTTCCAATGAAGCGGATCTTCACGGTCTGGCCCTTGAAGCTGAGGACGCTGAACGAGTGCTGCTGATATCCGGCAGCCTTGTTCAGGTTGGAGAATGTGCCTAACGTCGCCAGTACGGTGTTAGAGCTGTTGAGCACCTGGATTTTTATGGTGTCAAAGGCCGTAGTGGTGGTGGTTTCCGCCGTATCAATGTGCAGCCAGAAAGTCAGCGTCGCGCTGACTGCGGTTGAAGGAATTGTGACCGTCTGGTCTGCGGTATCTGTATGAGTGGTGCCGTAGCCATCAAGCCAGGCGTCCTTGACTCCGCTGTGCGGAGGCTCGGATGCGGAGGTATTCAGCACCCCAGCGGTCAGAACCCACGGAGAAGCCGTAGCAGCTTCAAATCCACCATTCACAATCAGTTGCTGGGCGCCGCCGCCACCTGAAGCAGCGATGGTCAGGCTGATCGAAGTTGTATGGCTGAGCGTTCCTGACGTTCCAGTGATCGTTATCGATGAAGTTCCCGTGGTTGCCGTTGAACTCGCGGTGAAAGTCAAAACGCTGCTTCCGGTTGTCGGATTCGTACCAAAGCTGGCCGTTACGCCGCTCGGCAGAGCCGATGTGGAGAGCGATACGCTTCCGGTAAATCCGCCGCTGGGGGTCACGGTAATGGTGGAGCTGCCGCTGGTTCCCTGCGTTACGCTCAAGCTGCTGGGCGACGCGGAGAGCGTGTAGTTCGGCGTGGTACCGCCGGCAGCCGGGAACGTGACGCAATTATTCGCGGAATTGGAGAATTCCAGTTGGATTACATACGAGGTGCCATTGGCTACGTAGGTAGCTTGTTGGCCGTTACAGATATCGCCGATTTCGCCATTCGTTGAGTCATACCATGCAAGCGGCGGCCCGATCACTGTAGCGATGCCGACTTGCGCATCCGTCATTGCTTCTGTCAATTCATGGCTTGTAACCGACGTATAGTTTCCGAACACTGACGATGTTCCGCAACCCGTGGAGCAACCGCTGCCTGCCTGCATGTCTGGCATTACGCCGTAAAGTACGTGCTTTGAGTTCAGCGTGCTGGAAGTGGTGCCGTGGTAAGCGCAGAATCCGCCTGCCTGACAGCTATTGCTGCCTCCTTGCGAGATCGTTTTTCCCGGCGGGAAATAGATCATATAAAGAGTGTTCGGGTTACCCGTGGCATCAAGAACGGGCGCCGGCAAATGTCCCGCATTGATTTGGGCCAGAAGTTCTGACTGGATCTGTGTGTCCGTGATCGTGGAACCGTTGTTGCCCGCTGCCGGAACAATCTGGAACAGTCCAGCGAACGTGCCGTTCCCGAAAATCTGATTCGTGCCACCAGAGATGTTCGTGTTGTACTGCTGCATCAGGCTGATCAGTCCGGTGCTGGTGATATCGGCAAAGAAATTGCCCATGGTCGGCGACGTTGTTCCGGCAATTTGTGCGTTGTAAGAACCGCTGCCGTACAACACCTGGATCACCTGCACATTGGAAATGATCGGGCCATTGTGGTAGGTCAGGTGCGCGCCGGCTGGGGCGGCAAAACCGATTTGTGCCGCGCTGTTGTTCGGGTCCCGCCACGGAGTGCCGTGACGCAGAGGTTGCAGCGACAATACAGGCAGAGGCTGGGCTGATTGCGCGGTTGCATCGGCTGCATCGGCTGCATCGGCTGCGGGGCTGGCGACACTGTTGGCATTTGGGTGTGAAACCTGCGCTATTACAGGCAGGGCTAGAATTAACATAAGACATAGAAACAACGCTGAACCGCGCAACATTCGGGACATCTTGGCTCCTTGTTCTCAACGCTTATTCAAGCCAACGCTTTATGCACGCTCTTTCAAATAAGCGTTCTTTTCTTTTTCGAATTGGAAATAGTTAAAGCCCTATAAAATAAAGCCCAACATATAAAGCCGGAAGAATATTCCCTTAAGAGCGCGATTCGGCGCCGGTCGCCATCACAGTCACGGTTTCAAAACGCCCCGCCTCGGCGGAATTTCAAATCCATCTCTGGT
>DASXJO010000636.1:0-6224 GCA_036497385.1 Candidatus Angelobacter sp.
ATGCGCCGCGCCAGTTCAGGCACAGTCCATGGGAATGCTGGGCCTTTATGCATCAGAGCAAGCGCCTGGCCAATGTAAGGATCGCGCGCGCCAGCAAGCCAGCCGATCTGGTCAGGAGGCAGCGCGGTGATGTAACGCCGCAAGGTTTCCACGAACAACACTTCAGAAAGTTTCGCGAGCACCAGGTCAGTGCCGTCATTCGATCCGCTCATCTGGCCCACGGAGAACCGGATGGAGTTCTCCAGCCATTGCCCTGAAGGTTCATTGACCACGTGCACTTTCAGGATCGAAGGCAAGCCGGCCAAAAAGATCTGGCTCATACGCAGCTCGCAGGTCAAGAAACCGCAAACAAATTTGGTCAGCTCGCCGCCACCGCCAAAGCGCGCAACTTTGACTCCCCCGGTCAAGTTTGGGCTAAAAGTCTTGAATGAATCTACTGGTTTTATGGCTGGGCCATTACCGAGGAAGTGAGCGTCGCCATGCGGAAAAACTACAATGTCGCCGGCAGTCAACTCAACCCTTTCTCCGTCCGGCAGCTTGGCGTAGGCGCGGCCTTCAGTAAGAAAGTGGAAGATGACCAGGTGCCCTGCGTGGGGCGAGAGACATGCCGTTATCGCGGCTGCCTGGGACGACTCGAAACACCAGGGCGCGGAAAATTCTCCATGGAAGAAGAGTGCCCCGTCGAGCTTGACCACTTTCAGCACATCGGAAAGCACATCCATTGGAACCGCCTCACTTCATTATAGGTGTTTGGGCCAAGAATACGGGACGAACAATCAAGTATTCAAGCCGGCCAAGGCGCATAGTGTAAACAGATCGAAAGCCAATTCAACATAGGTTAAGGAGATCGCCACGGATGACGACGAATGCTGTTGCAAAAGAAATACTCACGAATGCCGATTTTGACCAACTTAAAACGCGCCTGAAGGCAACATGGATGACGGGCGATTACGGGCTTTTCGCACGGTATATGGAAAAGGACGCAGAGCAGTTTTACCAGCGGCTGGGAATCGCGCCGGGAACGCGACTGCTGGATGTCGCTTGCGGCGCCGGGCAGATTGCCCTGATTGCGGCCCGGGCGGGCGCGAAAGTGACTGGCTGTGACATCGCCACGAACTGGATTAAACAAGCCCGGACCCGCGCCGCCGCCGAAGGACTGAACATTACTTTTGAAGAAGGCGATGCCGAAGCGCTGCCGTACAAGGATGCCCAGTTTGACGCCGTGGTGAGCATGTTTGGAGCGATGTTCGCGCCCCGTCCGGAACTGGTTGCGGCGGAGCTAACCCGCGTGTGCCGTCCGGGCGGAATCATTGCCATGGCCAATTGGACGCCCACTGGTTTTATCGGGCAGATGTTTAAGACGATTGCCAGACACATTGCTCCTTCCGGCATGCCTTCACCGGCGCTGTGGGGCGATGAAGCCGCAGTGCGCGACCGCTTCCGCGACGGAGTTGCCGGACTAAAGCTCACACGCTCGCTCTATCGCTTTGAATATCCATTCCCCCCGGACGCCGTGGTGGAATTTTTCCGCCTGAATTACGGTCCCATGGCACGCGCATTCGCATCTCTCGACGCAGGCGCGCAGAAGGTGCTGCGCAGCGAGCTTGTCCGCCTGTGGTCTGAACATAACACCGCCGCCGGCAACACAACCAGGGTTGACGCAGAGTTTCTTGAAGCTGTCGCCACTCGAAGCGGCGCTGTTCAAGATGCGCCCGGGCCGCAGCTCATCAAGAAACACGAGTCGGCAAAGAGCCGTCGCGCGGCATTGCTGGCTGATCGCATTGAGCAAGGCGCTGCCGAACTGGCTGCGTTCGCTGGAGGAATTTCTGAAGCTGAATGGCACGTACCGGTTTCGACCACAGACAGCCGATCAGTTGGCGTGATCATGCACCACGTGGCCACCATGTACCCGATTGAGATCGACGTGGCAAAAGCCGTCGCCGGCGGCAACGCCATAACGGACGTTACATGGGAGGTCGTCGCCGGGATTAATGCAAAACACGCTCAAGACCAGGCGACTGTGACCAAGGCCGCCACGCTCGAACTGCTGCGCAAAAACAGCCAAGAGGCGGCCGCTGCGGTTCGCGCGTTCACGGATGAGGAATTGGACCAGGCTACGCCATTCTCCCTGAGCTTTGGTGCGCCTGTTACGGCGCAGTTCGTGATTGAAGACCACGCGCTGCGGCATAGCTGGCACCATCTGGCAAAGATCCGGGCGGCGCTGAAGCGGTAGCGGTGACGATAGCGGCTGGGGCAGCGCTTGGGAAGGCTGCCCTGGCCGCTAGATCTAATGAAAATCATGGGACGTCATCTGGGCTGCGCTAACACTCAACGCCTCAACATGCTCAGCTTTCAAATGCACGATTCCGTCTTGATTTTGGATCCTGCCTGATACTCGAATGAACTTGGGCTCTAACACCGCCTGACGATATTTCTCGTAAACATGCGGCATCACGATCACACTGGCATAGCCCGTTTCGTCTTCCAGCGTCAGAAAGATCAGGCCACTTGCCGTACCAGGCCGCTGCCGGGTGATTACCGCTCCGGCGACTGTAGCTCGCCTGCCATGTGCCATGGCTCTCATTTCAGCGGCAGACTTGATATTCAGCCGGTGCATCTCTGACCGTCTGTAAAACATGGGATGAGGACCGGTCGTCAACCCGGTTCCGTGATAATCAGATACAAGCCATTCTTCCATGTCCATGCGGGCCAGTGGTGAAGCAGTATCCTGCTCGATGACTCCCTCAAGCAATTTGCCCACACGCTGCGCTGCCTTCTCCACTTGCCAAAGTGCATCGCGCCGATGCAGTTTTGTGTCTGCGCCGATATTGTTCAAAGCTCCTATCTGGGCCAGCATCCGCAAATTTGCTCGACTCAACTCAGGCACTCGCCGCGCCAATTCTTCAATTGAACCAAATTGCCGTTTCTGTCTTGCCCCAACCAGGCATTCAGCCGCGACCTGTTGCAAGCCGCGTACATAATGCAGCCCAATCCGCATCGCAATTTTTCCATCTGCTTCTTCCAGTGAACAATCCCACTTTGAGCGCATCACATCAATTGGCTTCACTTTCAAGCCATGCCGCTGCGCATCTTTTACAAGGGTGGCTGCCGAGTAGAAACCCATCGGCTGATTGTTCAGCAGCGCCGCCGTGAATGCCGCCAGATATCGCACTTTTAGAAACGCGCTGGCGTAGGCGATCAAGGCAAAGCTGGCTGAATGTGACTCCGGAAATCCGTACAACGCGAATGAAGTGATGAACTGGACAATCTCATCCTGCGCTTTGGGCGAGATGCCATTCTGGGTGATCCCGGCACGAAGTCTGACTTCAATTTCCACCATCCGTTGCTTGGACCGTTTATGGCCAAGCGCACGGCGCAATTCCTCCGCCTCGCCGCCGGTGAAGTTGGCGCAGATCATTGCCATTTTCAGGAGCTGCTCCTGGAACAGCGGCACGCCTAACGTGCGTTTCAATACCGGCTCCAGCGACGGATGAGGATAGGTGACCGGCTCTTTCTTTTGTCTGCGCCTCAGGTAAGGGGCAGTCATTGCGCCAGTGATAGGGCCTGGCCGGATGAGAGCAACCTGCGTCACCAGATCGTAAAACTTCTCTGGATTGTTTCTTGGCAGAGATGCCATCTGCGCCCTGCTCTCGATCTGAAACATGCCGATTGTGTCAGCTTCACGGATCACTCCATAAATATCCGGGCAATCTGCCGGGAGATGCGCCAAGTCAACTTCTTCTTTGTAGTGGTCGCGTATCAGCACGATTGAATCTTTGAGCACAGCCATCATGCCCAACCCAAGCAAATCCACTTTTACAATTCCCAGATCGCTGCAATCGTCCTTGTCCCATTGCACCACAACTCTGTTCGGCATGGTGGCTGGTTCCAATGGCACAACAGAATCAAGCTGGCCCTGGCAGATCACCATGCCGCCGCTGTGCTGGCTTAAATGCCGTGGCATATCCTGAAGCCGCAAGCAGAGATCAAGGTACTTGGCGATTCGCTTTTGTGTGAGATCAAAACCGGCAGTCGTGAAATGCCTGTCCAGGGTGTCATTCGGGCCTCGCCATTCAAAGTTACCCACCAAAGCGGACAATTTGTTGAGTGTCTCGGCATCGAAGCCAAACACCTTGCCAACTTCGCGCGCTGCCAGCCGCCCCCGATAGGTGATTACATTTGCCGTCATTGCAGCGCCAAGCTGTCCATAACGCTGATAGACATATTGAATCGCCTTCTCGCGATCATCGCCAGAAGGAAGATCGAGATCAATGTCTGGCCATTCGCCGCGCTCCTCAGAGAGAAAGCGCTCAAAGAGCAACTCCATGCCAATGGGATCAACAGCCGTAATGCCCAGCGAGTAACACACCGCACTATTGGCCGCCGAGCCTCTGCCTTGCACCAGAATGCCGTTTTGATTGCAGAAGCGAATGATGTCCCAGACAATCAGAAAATATCCGGATAGGCCTAGTTTCTCAATCAGCTTGAGTTCACGATCAAGCTGGCTTCGGACCTTGTCCGTGATTGGCTGGTATCGATGGCGCGCGCCTTCCCATGTGCGGGCGTAGAGAAATGAATCCATCGTTTCACGAGTCGGTACCGGATAGCGGGGAAACTCATATCCCAGTTTTTCGAGGCTGAACTGCAGACGCAAAGACAGTTCAACCGTGTTGCTGATGGCTTCCGGAATATCCGCAAATATCTGGACCATGTGCTCTGGTGTGCGGATGTATCGCTCAGAGTTTTGGCAAAGAAGGCGTCCTCCTCTTGCCAACTCGCGTTTATTCTTGATGCAGGTGAAGATATCCAGAATCTCGCGGTCAGCAGCCGTGGCGTAGCAGACTCCATTGGTTGCCAACACCGGCAGGTTCAACTCACGCGCCAGCTCTATTGCGCATTGATTACGCTGTTCCTGCTCCCGTTGGAAATGGCGTTGTAATTCTACGAAGACATTAGCGGGACTGAAGATCGTCCTAAGTTTTTTCAGCAGCTTCCGGCCGGCGTCGATTCCACCAGTACGCAAAGCATGAGCAAGAGGGCCATGCTCATCCCCCGTAAGGCAGATCAATCCGGCGGCGTGCTCTTCTAACTCGTCCAGACGCGCGGAACTTTCGCTGTGCTTTGGCACCCTCAGTTTTGTCCGCGTGATTAGGCGGCAGAGATTCTGGTACCCAAGCTGCGATTCGCAGAGCAGCGGATAATTTATTCTGCCGGATTCACAGGCGATGCTCAGCTCAGTTCCAACATGAGCGCGAAGGCCATTGTTCTTGGCAACCATGTGGAAACGCGCTGAACCATAAAAGCCATTCTTATCAAGCAGAGCCATGCCAGGAAGGTCGAGGCCAGCAGCGGCCATCACCAACGCTTCAGGAAGAGAACCACCTTCAAGAAAAGAGAACGCAGAGCGAGCATGTAATTCTACATACTGCATGGCTCAGTCATACATCCCTTCAACAAACCATTTTCGTGAGGCCAGATCGCGGAATATCCGATACAGCGCAGTGTGTCCGTCGAGGGTTAAGTTTATGTCCCATTCTTCCCGCAGCCATTCGCCGGCGGCATCCCACCACTGCCCGCCACCACGCCACGGCCCGGATGCACAAGTCACCCGTGCTTTCCTTCGGGAGAATCCAATCCAAACCGGCGCTTGCTCAGCATTCACTTCAACCCTGGCGGGAATGGCAGGACGGAACCGGCGCAATGCGAGCCGCGTAGATGGCTCCAAGCTGTTACCTTGCTTAGCGCACGGGGGCACAACGTGGAAATGGTCCGGCCAATGTGAGTCGAGCAATGCAGGGAATCCGACTAAATTTCTATTTTGCGAGTCTGCTTCACCGACCACAGCGCGGATGCGGGCCATGGTGATTTCCAACTTTGCCGGCTCAGGGGCAAGAGGCTGAAACAATCCTGCTTGCGTAAATCTTATGCGGGCCGGTATGGCTCGAATCTTAATTTTCTTTACCGGCGCATGGGGCGGATGAGCAGCAAGATCAAGTTGCGCCAGCTTAAGCAGCACTTTGCCATCCTGGGTAGGGACCGGCAGCTTCACTGTGCGCTGATACAGGCCAAGCGTTGAATTGCATACCGGCGCGTTTACATCGCGATCAGAATGAATCTCAAGCGTGAGCTCAATCTCAATGTGATCGGTAGCCAGTGATCTCTCAACCAGGCGTTCCATTAATTGTTCCAACAAACCCTTAAGAACGAAGGCAAGCGGCTCCAGC
>DASXJO010000637.1:0-7627 GCA_036497385.1 Candidatus Angelobacter sp.
TGCCGCCGGGCGATTACACGTTTTCCGTGTCGGCATCGGCGGATGGAGTCACACACAACGCACCTGTCGCCGTGCTCCACGTTCAGGGAGTTAGCAGTACCATTTCATCTAAGTCTGCGACGATTCCTGTGGGCAGTTCCAATACGTTTAATCTCTCATTGAGCTCCCAGAATGGTCTGACGGACATATTTGCGTTCAGCTGTCCAGGGTTGCCTGCCGGGCTCTCGTGCACCTTCAATCCAGCAACTGGCACTTTGCCCACTAATGGAACCTTAAGCACGGCCCTGACAGTAAGTGTCACGGCTCGGCCGGCGTCTACAACACTATTGTCCGTGTACGGTAACGGCCCCAAGTGGTTGCTGATGGCAGGATTGGTCGTCTGCGTACTCTTACTGTGCGCTGTCAGCCCATCTCTGATGGCTCCCGGACTCCGCCGTCCTCCGCTTGTCCGTGCCGCGATTTTAGCGGCGTTCGTTATCGTATTGAGCCTGACCGCGTGCGGCGGTGGAGGTGGGAGTACCTCCGTTTTGTCGCCAACGCCAACACCGGCGCCGATACCGCAATCGAAGGTGGTCATCGTAACGGTGGAAGCGTCCTCAAGCAGCATTACAGTTCCAATGGGGTCTATCACCGTGACCATTCCATAACGCAGATGAATGGCTGTACGGAAATTTGGGTAAATCATTTTGTAGGGAAAACATTCTGTTGGAAGTTCGGATAACGGTCCCACCGCCAGCCATTCCGCAGCTCACCGCATCATTCCCTGATCCGCACGATCCCCGCTTTCACTTGGATCCATCCCTGGCAACTAGGCCTTGCAGCATTCATCTCATCCGCCACTTTCACGCTTCCACCGAAACAAAGCTGGCATCTGGATCAGCTTCTTCCGGCAACTGCTGGTCTTTGGCCGGCGATACGAGGTAGTCACTCCAGGAAGGAAATTCTGACTGCCTTGCTTCCAGCGTCTGCCGTGGCGATCCGGTCGGCGCGGTCATAAAGGCCAGAAACTTCTCCTGCACATGAAGATCAGGGTTGCACGCGTCGAGCCAGAGGAACTGCCCACCTTCATTCACTTCAAGGAACCACCACCGGTCTTGATTGTCGATGGCGAAGTCAAAGCTGCCGCAGGTGATACCAGACTTCTCTGCAAACGCCAGCACGGATTTTTCAACCTCCGGCGGTGTGGTGATGGGTTCTACCTTAAGTAGGCCTTGCGTAGCGTCATGGCGCCAGTCGAGTGCGCCCTTGGGGTTGTGGAGAGAATAGGAATACACTGTTGCGCCCAGCAGCACCATGCGTACATCAAACTTCTTGACGACCAGCTCCTGGTAGATGGCGGGCGCGTAGGTGAGTACTTCGTCGCTGGGCAGCATGTCCACGTTGAGTTCAAAGGTTTCCGTAACCACAAACGGGCCGCCCTGCTCCTTTTCCCAGATATGCGTGGAGAAGCTTTTGCAGATCATCCGTTGAGGATTGTCGCGAAAATGAGGAATGCCGCGAAAATGCTCTCGCACGGCTGGCGGTGAATTGGTCATCAACGTCCTGGGCACATTCATGCCGCAGGCGCGGGCCAGCAAGAGCTGGACAGATTTATTGTTGATAAAGCGTGAGGCCGCGTACTTGTTGACCACGCGTACCGGCAAAGTTTCAAGAAGATACATCAGAGAGTCATAAAACGAGCGGTATTCATTCGCTGCAAACTTCGCGTCTTCAGCAGCCGTTTGCGGATTGGGCTTGGGTTCCACTGGCCGCCGGATCCAAATCACGTCGCCCGGCTCAACCAAATGACGGCCAACTTTGAGCTGCGTATCCTCCAGCAACGAGATGGATGCCTGTTTGGCCTCCGTCCATCCTAAGCCCGCCCAGCAGGCCACGGAATATCCAGCTTGCTCCAGCGCCCACTTCAACGGGGCGGTGTGATTTTCATTCTCCGGGGCGGTGATCAAGATTTTCATCGGATGGTCTTCTCCCTGCTTTGTTTATCCATGAATCGAAAACGCTGGCGACTGAGGATTTGCTCGTCGTGGTTGCTTCTTGTTTTCTCTCAAGCTGCGGTGGGACGGCGCGATTGGACACCGTCCGCGCAGGATTGGATTAGGATTCGCCAACGTTACCGTCTTTGCTGGTTCAGCACCGAACGAGCATACGGGTACGGGTGTGAATGCCGCCGCTCACATGGTCGATTTCGCGAGCGTCAGCTCTGTTGCATTCTCAGGGCTGAGTACTCTGTTGTCTTTCGCTCAGCGCCATAACTCTTGGGCTTGATTTTTGCGCGGGCAATTCATGCACCGGATGCTCACGCAAGCTTCGGATTAACTTGTCGTATCACCATCGCAGCCCGTTGTCCCCGGGCGGGGAATGGTGCATACGGTGAGCCGCGTCGAGATACCACCGATCACATGGTCGGCTTCGCTAGGCGTCAACTCTTTTGCGCCCTGGCGGGCCAGTACTCTTTTGTCGCTATTCATAGGTTTTCCTTTCGTGTCAGCCGTGTTGAATTAGCCCACTGTGTCGCAGTCCTTGGTTGAAGTACTGGGATTCCAGGAGCAGATCGTTAAAGTGTTGATGTTGCCGCTGACGTGCTCAACTTCCGCCGGGGTCAGCTCGCGTGCATTCTGGCGACTCAGAACTCTGTTGTTTTCGTTCATAGTCTTTCCTTCTTTCATCAGTAGTTGTGGGTATGCCGCTGGATGCGGCACTTCACATTCGAGATAGCGAGTGATCGGTATCACTGCGGCTGGCGCCATCGGCGGAGCCGGTGACGGGTGATCGTGGATAATGGCACCGTACAAACGGTGGCTCGGACTGCGCCAGGCCCGCTGGCAGCTTCCAGTTCCATAACGCTGGCTCACGCGCGAGCCCAGTCGCCCTAGAACTCTATAAGTTTATCCGGCCACACCCGCTAAGTCAGCGAGAAAACCATGCTTTCCCGAAATGGTACTCCTGAGTGGGTTTGGCATAAGGCTGCAAGCAATCTTGGAGGTCCCTGCTAAGATGTTCGGGCGATGACAGCGTACAAAACTGCTTCCTATTGCGGCCTCGGTCCCGGTAGCACCAAAGATAGCGTTTCCCTCATTCAGAAGAGCGGCCTCACCACTGTGATTGAATTTGCTCTGCACATTGGACGTGAGGGGAACGGGGTTCAGCAGTGGGAGACTTTGTTTTTAACGACGGATATCCCCAAGAATCGTACCCGTTTACTCACTTTTCTGGCATGAAGAAGCAGCTTCCCAAGGGCTCCAGTGATTTAGCCGGAGGCTTCCTCTGGGATTTCAGCGGGTGAGGCACATCCCACCATCTCCCGCCGGGCATTGTGGATCCGGCCATGAAGGATCCTGGTTCTGCACCGAAAGGCCTGGGACGAGGAAGGCAGCAGCGTTGGCGCCTATTGTTTTACCATTTGGCAACTTCACGGCCAGTTTCTGGAGCAGCTTGGCCTTAGCGGCAAATGCTCTTGAATGCTGTACTGCAAGCCCAAAACCAGGTGACGCCTCGTGCTGTTGCTCTCGCAATTCTCAAGACATCGCTACACGCCGCCGCAATCTGCCGGCACTCCGTCGCCGTTTGGATGCGTCGGGCTAGGCGCTGAGCACGGCGCTAGCGTGACGAATCCTCCTTGAACCCTTTCGGTCTCTTGATCGCTCAGTTCACGAGCGCCAATGCGGCCCAATACTCTGTTGTCTCTTTTATCTGTCATATTGAATTTCCTTTCTTGTTAATGGGTGAGTTTTGTTGATGGCCCAGCGCCTGGGCGGAAAATGGCAGAGGCTGCTGGGGCGGCTCGGAGAGTGGATTCGGCGCTAGCATCGATCAAGTCTTAACCATCGCCAGGCAAATGCCGAACTGAACCAAAGAGATTAGCTTAAAGAGAGATGTGCTCTGATTCAACCTGCCTACCAGAAATTTCTTCCTTTAAGGCATCGTTAATTTTAAGTACATTCCGTTTTGGCCCTTGTCGTTACATCTGCGGCGGAGCCATCCTTAGCAGGACTTCCGTCCCGCTCGCGAGCTTGAAGTTCTTTTTCTTAGCGATCATCACAGTCGTCGCCGGACGCTTGTCGAGGACCCAATTCAGCTTGAGCCCATCGATCCCTATCGCTCCGCTTGAATCTTCCTGCAGGTTTGACTTGGGATCGTTCCTGCGCTTCAGCATCGCGGTCTGCACTGCCGCGCCTGAACTTGCGAGTGAAGCATCGGAGTTGCCAGTCCGTTGCGTAGGTTCTTGGGAGTGGTTCATTCCATAGAACGGGTCTCCGGATAGATCTCCCGGCGGAGTTGCTACCGCTGCAATAATGCCTGTTAGCGGAACCTCTTGCTCCGATTTACGCGTCGCCTTGTCGAGCACGATTGAAATCGTATCCCGTCTTTCACGTCAGTTACGGTCGCGCTTAACGCCGTGCCGTGCGGCAATAGAGTCTTCCCCTCGACCACAAGATCGCGTGTAAGGTGCAGGGCAATCTTGTCTCCTGCTTTTGCGGTCTTGAAGTCCAATGTCTTATCCAGAGCGCAGAATCCAATCGCGGCCTGCTGCGCCGCTGCGGCCAGACTGAAAACAAACAGCATGAAAGGAACTGCAATGATTCGACGCCCGATTTGCTGATGCCTGATCTGCTGAGTAACAGTTTGCTGATGCATGGGATCTCCAGTAAGGGGGCGGCACGAAGTGTAACACCGCCGGACAGGTTGCGCAGGTCAAAAATAAGTGGCGTGCTTTCAATTCGCAATAATGCATGTCTGCCGATATATTTGAGGAGCTTTCCCAGGAACTTTTCTCTTTTCTTGGCATGTAGAACAGCTTGTGGAGGATCTTTCAGAATGAAGCACGTCTTCGCCGCCGTGGTTGCATCATTTACTTTTACTGCTCTCTTATTCGCGCAGAATCCAGCGCACACGAATCAACCAAAAGCGCTGCCGACCATCGCCGAGAAGGCCGCTGCCATGCAGAGCTTTCCCGGCTTCTTTACTGACTATTGGGACGCTCGCGAAGGGACGTTCTGGCTCCGCATTGAGAATGCCAAGCTGGAAACACCGTTCATTTTGTACGAATCCCTGCCCAGCGGCGTGGGCTCCAACGATATCGGCTTGGATCGGGGCGAGCCGGGCGAGAGCTACGTGGTCCATTTTGAGCGCAGCGGCAAGCAGATTTTCCTGGTAGCGGAGAATGAAAATTATCGCGCGGTTACAGACGATGCTGAGCAACAACGTGCTGTGCGCGGGGCGTTTCCGCAATCCGTGCTCTGGGGCTTTGAGGTCGCAGCGGAAGACAGCGACGCTGTTCTTATTGATGCGACCAAGTTCTTTTTGAGTGACGTTCACGGAGTGGCTGCCGCAATCGCCAATGCCAAACAGGGCAAATACAAAGTAGAGCCAACACGCTCCGCCATTTACCTGCCGCGTACCAAGAACTTTCCCGAGAACACTGACATTGAGTCAACACTCACTTTTGTGGGTGAGGATCCCGGCAATTTTGTGAAGCAGGTCACGCCGGAACCGCATGCCATTACTGTTCGCGAGCATATTTCCCTCATTCAGTCGCCCCCGGCGGGATTCCACACCCGTGCTTACGATCCCCGTTCCGGGTATTTCGGAATCCGTTACATGGATTTTGCCACTCCGGTAGATGAGTCGATCGTAAAGCGCGACATCGCGCGGCATCGGCTGGCAAAAAAAGATCCCTCCGCCGTGATCAGTGAGCCGGTGAAGCCGCTCGTTTATTACGTCGATCGTGCGATTCCTGAGCCCATCCGATCTGCCGTGGTTGAGGGCGTTAGCTGGTGGAACCAGGCATTTACCGCCGCAGGTTATAAGGACGCTTTTCAAGTCAAGTTGCTCCCTGAAGGCATAGATCCCATGGACGTTCGTTATAACGTAGTCGAATGGGTGCCGCGCTCAACCCGAGGCTGGTCCATTGGCAACGCCGTCATCGATCCGCGAACAGGAGAAATCATCAACGGTCATGTGCGCCTTGACGCTCTGCGTATTCGGCAGGTGTTTCTAATTGCGCAGGGACTTCTTAATCCATTCGGTAAAGATCCTGCGGCGCTGGCCAAGGCCAATGCAATGGCGCTGGCGCGCATTCGCCAGCTCGCTGCGCATGAGACAGGGCACACGCTTGGACTGATGCATAACTACGCCGCCAGCATCGTGAACCGGGCGTCAGTGATGGATTATCCGCCGCCAACAGTCACCGTAGGCGCTGATGGCGTGCCGGATGTTTCCAACGCTTATGCTATTGGCATCGGCGCCTGGGACAAGGTTGCCATCACTTACGGCTACCGTGATTTCCCCGCCGGAACCAATGAAACGCAGGCGCTGGATAAAGTTCTTGATGACGCGTTTGCAAACGGCCAGCTTTATCTCACAGATCAGGACGCACGTCCCCTAGGCTCGGCCAGCCCGATTGCGCATCTGTGGGACACCGGCAGTAATGACCTTGACGGGTTGCAGCAAGTCATGGCCGTGCGGCAGGCCGCGCTAAAAAATCTTTCAGAAGATGCCATCCGCGAGCACACTCCCCTGGCTACTCTGGAAGATGTGTTGGTGCCGGTCTACCTTTATCATCGCTACCAGGTCACGGCCGTGGCAAAATCCATCGGCGGCTTGAACTACTCCTTCGATCTTCGCGGCCCGAATCGCAAAGACCCTGAAATTGTGCCCGCTGCCCAGCAGCGTCAGGCGCTTCGCGCGATCCTGAAAACGCTTTCGCCACAGGTACTCGCTGTTCCTCAACCGCTTCTGCAGCTCATTCCTCCCAGACCTCCGGAATATCCTGGTTCCAAGGAAAATTTTGCCCGCCGAACATCGCCAACATTTGATTCCCTGGCGCCCGCAGAGGCCGCGGCGGAAATCGTTCTCCAGCTTTTGTTCCAGCCTGAGCGCGCGCAACGGATGATCGAGTACCACGCCCGCGACGCCAACAATCCCGGCTTTAACGAGCTGCTGGACGAGGTGATGGCCGCGACCTGGAAAGCCCCCGCCATCCAGGGATACAACGGCGCTATTCAACGCACCGTCGACGCGGTAGTGCTGAACAATTTGATGTCACTCGCCGCAGACGAACATGCGTCCAGTCAGGTCCGTGCAGTTGCGCTGCTTAAACTCGACGAATTGAAAAAGTGGCTTGCATCGCGGGAGAACCTGCTGAAGGATGTGCCAGCTCGAGCTGAATTCTTCTTCGCAAGAAATCAGATTGATCACTTTGAGAAGAATCCCGCTGAAGTCCATGTGACGGCCCCGGCAACGCCTCCCGCCGGAGATCCCATTGGATCAGACGGCTGGGAATAAAGGAGTTTGGGAATGTTCGATCACGGCGGGCTGGCTACTCTTGCGCTAGAGCGGTCTCGCACAAGCATCAAGCGGCACTTTTCTTTGTGGCCGCCGGCCGTCATGGCAGTTCTTTCGTAGATTGCTTCTTTATTTCTTGTAGAGGTCGAAGAACTCACGGGGATTTACTTTGAGAGCGCGGGCAAGCTGAAGGATATTGTCGAGACAGATGTTCTGTTTCCCGCGTTCCACTTCGCCGACGAAATTACGGTTGACTTTTATCATCTTGCCTAGCTTTTCCTGGGACAAGTGTCGTTCCGTGCGTATGGCACGCAGGCGTGCGCCGAAAGGTGAACGGGAATCC
>DASXJO010000638.1:0-3908 GCA_036497385.1 Candidatus Angelobacter sp.
GGCGTAGTGTTGGTGCTGGGCGGCGGCGTTTTCGGCTCCACAATAATGCGGTTATCGCGCGTCCTCAGCGCCGGAGGAGCGCCGCTGCGGCGTCTGGCTTCCGCCTTTGCCTCAAAAGCTGATTCCACCAGCGTGGTGCTCTGTTCCGCCACGTGGCCCACGCTTTGGCCTTCCACTTCAGGCCGCGTTGAGACCATCACCTTCTGCCGCGCGCGTTCGGCGCGCTGTGCCTGTTCATAAAACGATTGTGCTGTTTCCGTGTCGCCTTGCAGCTCCGCCAGGTAACCCATATTGTTGAGGGCGAAAGAATTGTTTGGATCCATCTTGTACGCCTGCTCAAAACTCTCACGCGCGGCCTTGCGGTCATTCCGATTCATGGCAGAAACACCGCGCAGATTCAGCCGCGCCACGCGGGCCTGCATGTCCTGATTTTTGCTCAGCTCTTTGCGGCTTTTGTCGGCGTTTTGCTGCGCCACGTCGCTAATCGGCCTGCCGCGCCAGCTTTTGTTAAAGGCAATCACAATCGGCTCACGTGAGCCCGTGGCGGCGGAGCTATCGTAATATCGGATGGCCGACTCCAGTTCACCCTCTTTTTCCTTGGCGAATCCCATATTGTTCAGCGTAAAAGGATTTTTAGGATCAATCTTCAGCGCGGCTTGCAGCACCACGTCGGCTTCCGGCGCGCGATCGCGATTCAGCAATCCCAGCGCTTCGCTGTTCAGCTCGTTGACTTTCATCGGACCTTCGGCGGTGTGTCCGGCGACGCTGGCCACGGTCTTGCCTTGCACTTCCTGATTGGTTGAGCGGTCAATCACGGCCTCTGACGTGTTGGCCTTGGCCTGATCGTAATAGCGTTGCGCGCGTTCCAGGCTGCCTTCCAGCTCAGAGACATATCCCAGATTATTGAGCGTGAACGGATCATTGGGATCAATCAAATACGCTTTATAAAAGAGGCGTTTGGCTTTGCTGAGGTCATGTTTGTTGAGCGCCGCCACGCCGTCGCGATTCAACTGCTGTACCGGGGTGTATTTGCTTTTCTTGGGCAGTGGGATACGCATCTGCTGGGCCTGGGCGGCAAGTCCGCCGATGCAGAACAGAGACAAAGCTAGAACGGAAGGCGCTAAAACACGGGCAAATGGGGAACGCATGAGTTTTTAAAATCCTCGCTTCAAGCCCGGTGACCGCGTGTTATTCCACACTCAGGGCCGCAGGGCAGTAGCTCTGCTTTTCTGTTGGATGGCAAAACCCTCTCTTTAGGTTGGGCAGAGCAGGATTTAAGCTTGCCTGCCATCTGAGCTGCTGCTCTTTGCATCCAAGAGATTGTTCAGAGCTCTATCGTTAAGAACTTTAGGCTTCGGAGCCCCTTGAACTCTATGCATCGTTCCCCCAAAGCATCGCTCGCATTCCCCTCGGTATTCGTCTTTATAGTAATGACGGTCGGCCTTGCCGCCGTGGCCCAGAATAATCCGGCAACGCCGACTCCCGGTTCCGGCCTTCCGCAAACGCCTGTCCCGAATACCGCGCCTGCGCCGACCAACAATCCTGCGCCGTCTTCGACAACGCCTGGTCAGCCAAATTCAACGACTCAGCCAAATTCAGCCGACCGGCCGGTAACTCAACCTACGGTTCAGCCAAACAGTCAGAGCCAGCCTGCGGCAACCGACCAGAAAAATTCTAGTGGCGGCGCAAATTCAGCAAACCAGAAATCGGCTACGGACAAAACCAGTACAGACAAAACCAGCACCGACAAAGCCGGTACGACTCAGCCCGGCGCTACGCCAACTCCGGTCCCACAGGTGCAGCCCCCGCAAGCGCAACCAAAGACAGACATTCTTGATAGCTCCGCCACCTCCGGCGCGCTGGTCACCGACGGGCATGATCCTATTCTTGATCCCGCGCCTGTGCCGCGCACCACAACCACATTGGTTGGCGGCATCATTACTGGCGTTGACCGTTTGCGTAACCGGCTCACGCTGCATGTTTTTGGCGGCAACCGCTGGACCGTCAACTTTGACGAGCGCACGCACATCTTCCATAACGGCGCGGAAACCACGCAACTGGCGCTCAAAAAAGGCGAGCGCGTTTACGTTGACACCCAGCTTGACAACAACAGGCACGATATTTTTGCCCGCAACATTCGCGTTGGCGTGGCTGAGCTGCCCGCGGACGCTGACGGCCAGATCATCGCCGTGGATACCAAGCACAACGAACTTACCCTGCGGGACACGCTCAATTCCGTGCCGGTGCGCTTCGCCGTCGATCCGGAAACCCGCATCAGCAACGGCCAGACCCCCGCGGCCTTTAAGGACGTAAAACCGGGAACGCTGGTCCATGTGCGCTTTGCCGCATCCAGCCCAAATCGCGGCCTGGCGCGCGAAGTCAGCATCATCGCCGTACCTGGATCGACTTTTACTTTTGCCGGCAAAGTCACGTTCCTTGATCTCCATCGCGGCCTCATCGCGGTGCAGAACACCACCGACGACAGAAATTACGAGATCCATTTTGCGCCGTCGGCAGTTGCTAACAGAGATCAACTTGGCGTTGGGCGCGACGTCCTGGTCCGCGCAACGTTTGAAGGCACGCGCTACATGGCGCAATCGGTGAATCCGACGAAAGCACCGGAGCCGGAAGAGAAATAGCTTAGCTACGGCTATTGGCCCTTTGGCTCTTAGCTGTTAGCTCTTAGCCTTTGGCTAGCTCCGTTGGCATTTAACTGCTTCTTCCTCAGGCCACCAGCGATGCATCACTAACCAAACTCATGTGGCACCGCCGCCCTCGGCGGTGGATTCCTTAACTTGGCCTGTTCTGATCAGTGTCATCAGTGGTGAGTTTTTGTTTTCCCGATCACCGGATCACCCGATTTTTCTGCACCCCCTCCCCCCCATACCCCAACTAGGATTCCAAACGATTTACCCGATTCAACCCCGGGGATGACCCGTGGCATCGCCGCCCCCGGCGGTTGAGTTTCATCTTAAGTCTGAAGGTTCGTATCAGGGCCCGACTTCAGTCGGGCCATCCAGACTTGCACAAAATAAAATTCCTCTCTGCCGAAGGCCTGCGCGCAGCGGAGCGCAAATCGTCGAACCCACCCTTTCGCGGAAGCTGAAGAACCAAGTGCCAGCTTCCGCGAAAGAGTGGGCACCCACTTTTCTTTCAGGGACACGAAAACTCCCAAGCCTGGGCCGCGCCGCCTGCTGGCCGTTGGCTTTAGCTCTTTCTGATCAGTGTCATCTGTGTTAATCAGTGGTGAGATTTGGTTTTCCGATCACGCGCGATTCCAGCGATTCCCCAGCCCGCCCGCCATTTTTCCATTTCTGTTGCAAACAAGGCACTTCCACAAATCCACCCAAACCCAATCCCAGCAGGCAGAGGGTCGCAACTCCTTGACTACACAGGCTGAATGCTGACTGCTGATTGCTAACTGCTGATTTTCAAAGACCTTCCACAGCTCACACCCTGAGGCGCTGCCGGAGTATAGCGGCATCTCTCAGGCGAATCAAGTGCGAAAGTGGCCACTGGACAAACTGAACACTTGGACGCAGTCAGCTTTCGATTTGGCCACGACCGCAATTACATGCGCTATGCAAGTCGTCACTCCCCGCTCTCAATCTTTGGATCAGCTTCGAGATCCTACGAAGCAGCGGAGCCGTTCCCTCACCGCGCGGCTCACCAAGGCTCGCCTTGGGATTCGGGATGGCAGGTCGTGACGGATGGTTTTCGATTCAGGATAGCGCGTGGAGGGATGCGGGCTTCGGTTCAGAACGGCGAGTCAAAAGCAGAAACGATGCAAGCCTCAATTCGCCTGCTCCGCAGTTTCGAGCCAATATTCTGTCTAGCCCAACCCGATGCGGCTAAACATGGAGATCGTCCCGCAGTTCTGGAAGACAACGCCGTTCTGGCTGAAAAAT
>DASXJO010000639.1:0-2786 GCA_036497385.1 Candidatus Angelobacter sp.
AGAGGCAGATGAAACTGTATTTTGGTTGGAGATGCTCGCGGACAGCGGAATTGTTCGCGCTGAGAAGCTGGAAAGCTTGCTAGCTGAAGCTACTCAATTGGTAGCGATCTTTACGGCCTCACGCAAAACCGCCAAAAGCTAATCCATTCGGCCAGCAAGTAGCACCTTAGATCGCTGTGTCAATCAGATTCCGCGCGATTACGGCGATTACGCGCGATCACGGCGATCTTTATCCCCTCCCAAATGGTTTCTCCAGATCAAGGCTCTGCGGCGTGAACAGTTCCGCGCCATTCTCGGTGATGTGCATGTCGTCTTCGAGCCGGACGCCGAATTCGCCGCGAATGTAGATTCCCGGCTCATCGCTGAATGTCATATTGGGAGCCAACGGCAGGGTGTTGCCGCGCACAAGATACGGCCACTCATGGCCATCCATCCCGATGCCATGGCCCACGCGATGCGTGAAGTGCTTGTAGTCTGGGCCGTAACCGGCGTCAGTGATCACTTTCCGTGCCGCTGCGTCAACCGCCTGGCATTCTACGCCCGGCTTGGCCGCGGCCAGCGCCGCTGATTGCGCTTTGTGAACGATCTCAAATACTTGTTTCATCTTGTCTGTCGGTTTGCCCAGAACAACCGTGCGGCTGATATCGGATTCATAGCCTTCCACCTTGCAGCCACCATCCATCAATAGAATTGTGCCTTCACGGATGAGCTGCGGTTTGGCCGAGCCATGCGGCAGGGCCGAATTTTCTCCTATCTGTATGCTCGCATCGCCTTGAAAACCCTGCTGCGCGTGCGCAGCCTGTACCATCTCACCAAAATCATTCTGCGTCATGCCTTCCTTGGTGGACCGATACGCTGCTTCATAAGCTGCAAGCGTGACCTCATTCGCCAGCTTCATCAGTTGCAGCTCGTGCGGGCTTTTGATCATCCGGCAGCCCGCAGTGATAGGCGTAGCGCTTACCAGGCGCAGGCCCGGAGCGACTTTGCTCAACCCTTCACTGAAAACATAGCGGACGGTTTCCTCCATGCCCATGTTTCCGGCGGTTAGATTTCTGTCCTTCAGCCCTTCGGCGATCCTTTGATACGGGCTTTCATCTTCCTGCCAGGTGCGAACTTCCGCGTTGTTTCCACCGGGGCCGCCGGCAATCTGTTCGCGGGCGCGGTCTTCTTCAAAAGCAGGGCAGACGTAAAACGGATTCCCTTTCACCGGCAGAATCACCGCAAAGAGGCGTTCGCTCATCCACCAGTGAATGTTGGTGAAATAGACCAATGAAGTTCCGCCCATGATCATGATGGCGTCAATCTTGTTCTCCGCCATCAGTTGCCGTGCGCGCTCCATTCGCTGTTCGCGCTCGGCGGTAGTAATTGGTTTGGCTTCGCCCTTGCGCGATTTCAACTTCGCGATGGCTTCAGGCTGCTTGGTCTTGCTGTCGGCGCCGAAAGCTCCAGCGGGTTGCGCCAGCGCTACAGTGGTTGCGAGTCCAGCGGTTTGAAGAAAATTGCGGCGGGAAAACTTCATCTGATCAAGAGCTCCTTGGGAATCTCGGGGGCTTTCTGAAATCCCGAACGCGGCGGTTTTGCGCGTGAGGGGATCCCTACGTCCTTCTACGATTTTTCAAACATCGCAACCTGCTACCGAAAAGTCTTCGTTACTACAGTGATCCCTCGCTCCGCTCTGGAGTTCGGGAAAGTTAATTCCCTGCAGCTGGCTGAGTAAATTTCTTCACGTCCGACGGCGTTCCCTTCAGCAGATCGCGAAGAATTGTAACCTCGGCCGTCATACCGGTCTTGAGTGAAGGTTCGGCAACGGGAGCAAACAGTGGCGAATGATTGCTGGGCAACTGCCGTCCCGCAGCTTTCGCTTCTGCCAGCTTCTGTGGATCGGCAACGCCAAGAGTGAAATAAAACGACGGTATTCCCTGCTCCACAAAGTACGAGTAGTCCTCTGACGTCATGATAGGGTCTTCAGTCACCACACTTCCCTTGCCCAGCACGCCGTCCAGGGTCGCTGCCAAGTGCTGCGTCAGCACGGGATCATTAAACACCGCTGATGTTGATTCGTACTTTTCCACGAGCGGCATTTTTTCTGCGCCCGCAGCCATTGCTTCCGCCCTGGCCACGCGTTCAATACCTGCGAGCAAATGCTGCCGCACGTCAGGCTTGTAAGAGCGGACGGTGAATCCCATCTGCGCGTCGTCAGGGATAATGTTGTTCTTGGTGCCGGCCTGGATGTAGCCAATGGTAATAACCGCGGCATCGCCCGGCTTGATTTCTCGCGACACAATCGACTGCACCGTCACCGCGATCCTGGCGGCGATCAGCACAGGATCAACCGTGGTTTGCGGCTGCGCTCCGTGTCCGCCTTTGCCGTACACAGTGATCCGGACTGAATCTGCATTGGCCTTGGCATATCCCGGCGTTATGCCTACTTTGCCGACTGGAAGACCGTTCGTGTCATGCATCGCAATGCCGATATCGGGCTTGGGAAAGCGCGTGAACAGGCCGTCTTTGATCATCTTATCCGCGCCCGTAATAGTTTCTTCCGCGGGCTGGCCGATGAGCATCAGGGTCCCGTGCCATGAATCTTTGTTGTGCGCCATTATGGAAGCCGTTCCAAATAAGGCGGCCATATGGACGTCATGCCCGCAGGCATGCATCACGCCTACGTCGCGTCCGCTGTCATCTTTTGTGCGAACTTTGCTGGCATACGGCAGCCCGGTTTTTTCTTCAACCGGCAAGGCGTCAAGCTCGGTACGCAACATCACGGTTGGGCCAGGGCCATTTTT
>DASXJO010000640.1:0-3440 GCA_036497385.1 Candidatus Angelobacter sp.
CTTTCGAATAGATGACCCATCAGCCGCTTTGGGTGCGGATTGTGAGTACGTGCGCCCCTTCCATGTTAACTCGCCCCGCCTATTGAAATGGAGGTGAGAACGCAACAAAAGTGACACATAAATTGGTAACCCTATGACAGCCAACAAGTTAGCTTTTCCAGGGAAATGCGCTTGCCGGATTCGAAGAAGAAAAACAAGATAGAAAAGCGCCCCAATCGCGAACAGCAGAGCTCCGGTCCCAACGTGATCTCGATCCATCATGGCCAGCCCGGTTCCAAGCAGGACCGCGATCGACACAAACTCAAGCGCACGCCTGACTGCCAGCAGTACCGGATGCGGGAAAAGTATAGCCAGTCCCTTGGACCAGCCCTCCCACATCGCGCCAAAGGATCGGTACATTCTGGTGCGCACCAGGCCAGCCCCATACCTGAACCAAATCCGGTGACCTGAAACTTTAAATAATTTCGCTAACTCAACGTCTTCAAGAATGTTTAGCGGCAGCGCGCCATGTCCGCCAAGGGCCTCGTACACCTTGCGGCGGACGAGAATATATTGCCCGTTTGCGGCCACCGTTGGATCGGCAGGGTCATTGATTCGTTCCGATGAATAGGTGCGCACAAGATCCGCAAAAACCAGCGGCATCACCGCGTGCTCCCACCAAGTGGCTGTTTCCTGCTCCGGCGAATACGAGAGCAAATCGACTTTGCGTTCCTCCGCCTCGCGCACGGATGCCGCCAGCGATCCGGGGTAGTGGAACGTATCGGCATCAGTGAACAGCGCCCATTTGGCGTTGCTGCCTGCGGAGCCTGTAACCAGAGCATTAACCTTCCCTGTCATCCCCGGCTTGAGCTCACCCGCGCTCAGCACCCGCACCCCCGGGAAGGACTCCGCAATGGATCGAGTGCGGTCCGTTGACCCGTCATCTACTACGGTGATTTGAAAGGAGATACCCTGCTGCGCCAGTAGAGATTGCAGACAGCGGCCCAGGCAATCCTCCTCATTCCGTGCAGGAATGATAACGTCGACCGTTACTTCCGCGTGGTCTATCTGCATGCGAATCGGGTTATTATAAGGGGGTGAAATCCCTTCAAATCGTAATTCTGGTCTTTCTGGCGGCAGTTTCGGCAGGCTGTGTTGGCTGCAATGATCAGCCCAGGCTGCGGCTGATCGGCTCACAGGCGCCGGATTTCACCGTACAGGATACAGACCGCAAAATCAGGCTCAATGACTTGAAGGGAAAGATCGTTATCCTAAATTTCTGGACGAGCTGGTGCGAACCCTGCATAGTAGAAATGCCATCACTCAGGCAGCTCCAGAAGCAGATGGGATCTCAAGTGACCGTGCTTGCGGTAAGTACCGACGAAGACGCCTCTGCCTATCATCATTTTCTGCAGCAATACAACATCGATTTCCTGACCGTGAATGATCGCAAAAAACTCAGCAGCGATCTTTATGGCACCACCGGCCAGCCTGAGACTTTTATAATTGACCCTTCCGGCGTCGTGCGACGCAAGTTTATTGGCCCTGTGAACTGGACCAGCCCGGAAATTGTGGACTACCTCCAGAAGTTGTAGTTCCAGAAGATGCCAATTATCCTTCAATTCTTATTTGTGCTATTCGCGATTGTCTTTTGCACTGTCGGCACCCTGATGCTTCTCGCCCCGGGACGATATCCAAAGGTCTATGAAGGCTTCTTACGCGAGAATGTTATGCGTCGCCAGCACACTGAACGAGATCGCATCCTGGCCATTCGGACACAAGGCTTGATTGCTGTGGCTGCAGGTGCTTTCTTCTTGCTGTTTGTGTGGGCACTTCGCTAAAACGGCGGCGCATCACACGCCAGCTATTTTCCGATCTTTGGCTTCGGCAGAAAACTCTTCTTCACCTTGGCCACGATCACATAATTGGGATCCACCATTTCATTCAGATGGATCTCGCCCACTTTCGACAGGAGCTCGTAAGCGTCCATCTCGGAAAGGCCATAGTCGGTGTGAATCCAGCCGACCAACTCTGTAAAAGCGATGCGCAGCGCGTCGTCCAGCGGCCGGTAAGCGCCGACGGTCATGATGTACTCGTCATTTTCAAAGCGCGGCCAGCTGATCTTCTGGCCTTTGATCACGTGCACCTGAACGCGACCGCGCAGTGGGACTTCCAGAGCCGTGCCTGCGATCTCTCCATCACCCATGGCAGCGTGGCCGTCGCCCAGAAAGAGCATCGCTCCCGGAACATTGACCGGAAAATAGACCGTGTTGCCGACGCTGGCTTCAGGTGAATCCATGTTGCCGCCGAAGGCTTCCGGCACCACGGAAGTGCGGGCTTCACCGCCGGCAGGAGCTACGCCGATGCAGCCAAAGAACGGATGCAGCGGAAACTTTACGGAAAACTTCGAGTCCAGTGCCTGAAAAGTAGCAGTGTTCGTGACGTGGTCAATGGGATAAAACCAGATCTTCTCTTTTATCGGCGCGTTGAGCATGGGCGTGTAATTAGTGGAGTTGATGGCGCCGAAGCCCGGAGCCAGCGCGCCAATGCCCTGATTGCTGTCCACAGTGATTTCCAGGAACTTGACCGCCAGGGTATCGCCCGGTTCAGCTCCATCGATGAAAAACGGCCCCGTGAGAGGATTGTCGCCGGGAGCCATGCTGAGCGTGTCGCCAGGTTTCTTGATGGCATTGCCAAAGCAGTCCACCGTATTTGTCTCAAGAATATTGCCGGACTTCAGATGCGCGACTGGACTATAAGACGCAGCATAGGTGTATTTAAGCTCGCTGGGTTTCAGTTCATAGCGGACGATTTTGCCTTCTTCAGGGCTTTGCGCGAACGCGGCAGCAGATAACAGCAGCACAGCCAGGACAGTTTTCATCGGATGGGATCCTCGCCGGGGATTTTACCGCAAAGGACGCGACGGGCGCGAAGACGGAAGGCCAAGGAATTGCTGCTTTTTGATTTCCTGCTAAGTTCTGTGATAAAAACTGTCTACGCCTATGCGCCTCTCCAACTAAACGCGCTTCTGTTACCTGTCGGCGTCCTCTGCCGGCGAGCGTGGTCCATGCAGTTTGTTTTCCGCCGATTTTAGTTGGCATTGAGGTAATCACGTTGAGTACAGCTGGAAGCAGTCCCATACCTTCTAGAGCCACCCGATGGTTTGCGCTGATCAAAGAAGCCATCCTGGGTTCCAAGCAGGACTTCACCGCGATCTCGATTGATCGCGCGATCGTGCTGTTGGCTGTTCCCATGGTGCTGGAGATGGCCATGGAATCGCTCTTTGGCATCGTCGATATTTTCTTTGTCGCGCATCTGGGCGCGGATTCAACTGCCACCGTTGGCATCACTGAAGGCATGCTGGTGCTCGTGATGGCGGTGGCGTTCGGGCTCAGCATGGGCACCACCGCTGTGGTGGCGCGTCGCGTGGGTGAACATGACCAGAATGGCGCTGCCGAAGC
>DASXJO010000641.1:0-6886 GCA_036497385.1 Candidatus Angelobacter sp.
GGTCTCGCGGACCTTCCTCTTTCCGTGCCGTTCGACTCCGTCAAGCATTATGAAGACTACATCGCGCGCCTGCACCACGTGCCGCGCGTGTTTAACCAGACCACTGAAGTCCTTCGCGCCGGCATGAAGGACAAGCTGATGCCTGTGCGGTTCCTTCTGGAGAAAGTCCCGGTACAGTGCCAGGGCATTATCGACGCTGATCCTTTTCTTCTTCCGACCAAGAAATATCCAGCGACCATCTCCGCCGAAGACCAGAAGCGCCTGACCCAGCAAATTACCGATGCTGTCGAGAAAGACGTTATTCCTTCCTACAAGAGCTTCGCCACGTTCATCAGCAAGGAATATGCTCCGCAGGGACGCACCGCGCTTGCAGTAACGTCTCTGCCAGACGGCCAAAAGCGCTATCAGAATGACATCTATGGACGCACTACCACGCACATGACGGCTGACGAAATACACCAGCTCGGTCTGCGCGAAATCGAACGTATTCAGGGAGAGATGCTGGCAATTGCCAAGAAGGAAGGCTTCGCTGATGTTCCTGCATATCGGGCGTCGCTCAAGACGAATCCCAAATACATTCCAAAGTCGGCAGAGCAAATCCTTGACGATTTCCGCCGCTACATCGGGCAGATGGAGCCTAAACTGCCAGGGCTTTTCAACCTGCTGCCCAAATCGCCGGTTACGGTTGAAGCCATACCTGCATTCCAGGCCGCTGCGGCAACTCACTATGTAACCGGGACTCCGGACGGCAAGCGCCCGGGTCGCGTCGTTGTGGCCACTTCCAACTTTGCTGATCGCTCGCTCATCAATGATGAAGCCATTGCTTACCATGAAGGTGTTCCAGGGCATCACATGCAGCTCTCAGTCCAGCAACAGCTCACGGGGCTTCCCAAGTTCCGCCTCCACAATCTGGGCTTCAATGCTTATGTGGAAGGCTGGGCGCTCTATGCCGAACAACTCGGCAAAGAAATCGGCTTCTACCAGGACCCCGCTTCTGACTATGGCCGTCTTTCCTCTGAACTTTTCCGCGCGGTGCGTCTGGTGGTCGATACCGGAATCCATTCAAAAGGATGGACGCGTGACCAGGTTGTAGATTTCATGCGCAAATCCGGGGCCGTTGATGAGCCGACAATCCAATCTGAAACCGATCGGTACATTGCCTGGCCTGCGCAGGCGCTTAGCTACAAGCTGGGGCAGCTCAAATTCCGTGAATTGCGCGACCGCGCACAAAAAGCTTTGGGCGCCAAATTTGATATCCGCAGCTTCCATGACGAAATGCTCAACGGTGGGACCTTGCCACTCGATCTGCTTGACGCGCGTACCGATAAATGGATCGCGGAACAGAAATTAAAGTAAGGATCCATAGCGGGCCGAGTATTAAGGACTACCGTGGCCATCAGCCATCGCGCCCTAACTCGCTACTCCGCTCACTTATCGATGCTCAATTGCAGGAAGAAAGCTAACGCGCAGACACACAACCTGGAATACAGTCATCAGAACAAAAATGCGTCCCGCGGTCAGCGGAGACAACGAAGATCTAAAACGAAAGAAGCTGCCGATTCCAGCGAGTGCTGCAATGCCAACGATAACGGTCATGACAATTTCAATCGGAGAAAAATGGCCGCTGAGTACATGTGAGATGCCAAGTAAGAACGACCAAATGAGCGCCATTAATATAAGCCATGCCAGAAAAAGTGGCATAGTTACCCCATGCGGTCGCACGCGAATGACGGAAACCAAGTATCACGCCGACCAAAGTGGAATTGTCTGCACAACATGGCGCAACACGAGATTGGTAGCCAGCCCCACACCGAGCACCAGGGCAGCAATGATGGTGAGGCAACAGATCGCGATAACAACCGTTTCGGTTGATCTTAGGTCCCCTGGACGTTGTTTTCGCACCTGCAAGGAAGCACTTGCTGAGTTGTGAGGGGCCATAGTCAGCTCGCCACCGTCAGCCTTCTAACAATCTCTTCCGCCACCGCATCCGCGCGTGCTGCAATCTGCTGCGGCGTCTGGTCCTGTATGGGATGCTGCACGTAAACTGCATCAAAGCCTGCGCGGCCCAGCGCGCTGGCCTGCACCCGCGCAGGAGCAGTGAACTCAGTGGTCGCCACCGGCACTGCCGGAATGCCCAGATTCTCTAAGCCAATCGTGTCGTGCAAACTGCACGTTGTGCACGACCCTCAATCCGCCAGCCCTTCCACTACGGCGTCCATCGCGCGCAGTTGCTCGATAACCTGCGGCGGCGCGTTCTTGGCAAACGTCGGTTTGCGTGTGCGCAGAATTTCTGCTGCTCCATATTTCGTTCGTAGAATTTCTTCCAGCCGGTCAAGAAAGAAGCTTCCGCCGGGCTTGCTGATGTCGAGCAGACCGATCTTTTTTCCTTTTAAGCTGGCCAGCCGTGCTGGAGGCTTTGCGGCTTGGGGCACGCTCTCATTTCCTGGATGAACAATCGTTACTGGCATGCACTCCTCCTATTTGTCCAGTATCGGGTACGTAACCATTTGGCTGCCCGCCGGCCCGGTTGACCAGCTGCCGATCACGGCAGAAAACTTCCCTGCCGTTCCTCCCGCAACAAAAATACTGATCGCCTCCGGCGAACGGAATTTCTGGTAGCACTTTTCTCCGCGTATGGTGATCTCTTTGTAGTTTGCCGCTAATTGCGTGCCTTCTGCCCGCTCCGCCGGCGAATAATGCCGTACCGGCACGCCGGTATTTTCAAACAAAAACTGCCGCGCCTGCTCTTTGGTGAAGCCATCGCGATGGATGGTCTTCACATGCTCCGGGCAGAGAACCACAATGGCCTCGGGCATCAGGCATGTGCGATAGCTCCACACGGTGGCCAGCGCGAAGGAAATTGTCTCCAGCACGGTTTTGCCCGCAGGAGCCGTGTGCTCGCTCACGCCGCGCGGCGGCTCAGCGGCGAACAAGGACACAGCGCTCTGCTCGCGTTTAAGACCGCGGGTTACATGGAAAGGCTCCCATGGATTCTCTTCTTCATTTTCAGCAATACAGAAAGAAAACTTGCCCGGATTTCCCAGCGCGGACATGTCGACCTCGTCCGGCCTTCCGCCGCCGATATTCAGGAGGATCAACTGGAACGCCCGTCCCAGCGAACTGTTGGCCCGAGCCACGTTGGAGAAAACGTTTTGCTTTGACCAGAATCCCAATTCTTGCCGTACCGGCCCGTTCATCATCACCAGCGGCGCGGCAAAATGCGTTGTCGCCTGGACGCCGTGGAGGTTAAAGCGCTCATCGCACGCAGCCCGCACCAGCGGCAGCAGCACGCGTATCATCTCCGGCAAGCATCCGGCCATTACTGCATTGGCCGCAATCTTCTCGACCGTTGCTTCACCATAGAACGGCGGCACGCGCGCGATCACTGTCTCCGGCGCCAGACCGCTGGCTTTCACCATCGCCTCAACTTTTTCCACAGTCGGCGGAATTACCGGCAGCGCATCTCCAAATTGTTTGCGGCAATACTCGAAAGGATCTTCTTCGTCGGTTAACGTGATGCGCGAAGCAGGATCACCTATTCGCCGGAACATCTTAGCGCCGTGCTCCTGGGCCTCTTCCTGCTGCTTGACTGCCGCTTCGGGCTCCAAATGTCGTGAACTGCATCCCGGCTTCCACGCTGGAGCGCCATCGTCCGCTGGAGCGATCGGCGGCTGGCCCAACGCCGAGGCCAACTCATTTAAGCCCTTCTTATCGAAGCCCACCAGCGTCTGCCGCACCTGCCCGTTTTCATCGAGGAGGTAAAACGTCGGGACATTCAGCGGGTTGTAGGCTCGCGAAATCTTCAGCCCTGAATCCAGCTCAACCGGATAGGAAATCTTTAACTGGCTCACAAACTCATGCGTCAATCGCTTATCGTCCTGCGACAGCCCAATCACCTGAACGGAATCCTTTATAAGCGAGTTCAAATAAGGGAGCGCAAGCTGGCAAGTGGGACAGTCAGTTTCAAAGATGACCACCACGGCCTTCTTGCCGGACTGGAAGCCCGGTATCGAAGGCGCATTTTGTACTTGCGGCATGAGACAACGATAGAAGGAGTGCCGGGTTAGGGCAAGTGACGCCGCCACAAAGCGCCATCTTTGTGTATCCTATCTGTCATGGAAAAGAAGCCTCCCCTCGACGATGCAAAGAACCGGTTTGCTGAAGTAATCCGGCAATCACAGGAACGCCGTGCCGAGTTGAATAACAAGGCCAAAAAGAAGCAGATGGAAGATATTGAGCTTCCGCCCCGCGATGAAGAAATTGTGGATACAAAGGAAGACGACGAACCTGCGATTTAGCTTTACCGCGCTGCTTGTTTCAGCCTGATGAAGTTCTGGCGTAGCCATGGCAGCTGCGCCATTTTCCGAAATGCGGGGCCTAGTACTTCGGCATCTTGGGATCAATCCGGTCTGACCACGCAAGAATGCCGCCAGCCAGGTTCTTGGCCTTGAATCCGGCATGTTGCAGGAAGCCTACCGCCCGCGCGCTGCGTGCGCCGGACCGGCAATGCACAACCATTTCCTTGCCAGGATCCAGTTCATGCACGCGCCGGGGAAGATCGTTCAACGGAATCAACACGCCGTTGAGGTTGCAGATCTGGTATTCATGCGGCTCGCGCACGTCCAGCAGGACAAAGTCTTCCTTGGCGTCAAGACGCTGTTTTAATTCTTCCACGGTAATTTCCGGCACGCCGTTGCTCACTGGTTTCTCCTGACCTCGCAGTCCGCAGAACTCTTCATAATCAATGAGTTTAGTCACAGTGGGATTGGTTCCGCAAACCACGCAATCCGGATTTTTGCGCAGCTTGAGCTCGCGAAACTTCATGCCCATGGCGTCCACCAGCAACAGTCGCCCAATGAGTGGCTGGCCCGCGCCCAGAATCAACTTGATTGCTTCCGTCGCCTGAATCAGGCCCACAAGGCCGGGAAGAATGCCGAGCACTCCGCCTTCCGCGCAGGAAGGAACCAGCCCGGGCGGAGGCGGCTCAGGATACAGGCAGCGATAGCACGGCCCATCCTTGGTGGCAAAAACACTGGCCTGGCCTTCAAAGCGAAAAATCGATCCATAAACATTAGGCTTGCCGGTAAACACACAAGCGTCATTCACTAGAAAGCGTGTCGGGAAATTATCCGTGCCGTCCACAATGATGTCAAAGTCGGAAAAGATCTCAAGCGCGTTCTGGCTGGTCAGCTTGGTGTTAAAGGTCTTCACGTTTACGTAAGGATTAATAGCGGCAATCTTTTCCCTGGCCGACTCCAGCTTGGGACGGCCAACATCGCTGGTGAAATGGATCACCTGGCGTTGTAGGTTCGTGAAATCCACCACGTCAAAATCCACCAACCCCAGCGTGCCCACACCGGCCGCAGAGAGATATAGCGCCAGCGGCGATCCCAGGCCGCCAGTCCCAATGCAAAGTACGCGCGCGGCCTTGAGCTTCTGTTGGCCTTCCATCCCCACTTCCGGCATGATCAGGTGCCGTGAATAGCGTAAGACTTCTTCATTGCTCAATGTGGGTGGCTCGTGCGAGGCGATTGTCGTGGCCATGGAAAATTCCTTTCCGAAAGAAGAAAAACGAATATGCGTGATCGAGCAGGATTTCAGTGGAATTAGCGGCGGGAGGCCCGCATGAAACATCGGGCCATGGCAGGCATTCGGCGCTGCGGGGTAAGAAATGATCCCATGAACATATTATATGTTACGTGCCATATACCGGCGAGCGCTGGTTCGCCACAATCTCAATGCTTTCTCCCTGGAAAGCTTTCTTGTCCTCTGACCCCAACAGGACAAATGAAGCCGTCGAGGTAGGCGTTCCGTGTTCAACACTGGTAATCACGTAAGAACAATCAAACCAGTGGGCTTCTGCCAGGTCGGTGGAAGAGTAATTAGGTGAATGGTCCGGGTGCGAGTGATAGAAGCCGATAATGCTCTCCCCTCGGCTACGCGCCAGCTTCAGTGCGGCAATCACCTGCTCTGGATTAATGCTGTAGCGATCAGCCGGGGAATCCACCCGCATGTTTTCACAGGTGAGCATCAAAGTGACTTGCCGGTGCCCTTCCACCACATTGCCCAGCAGAATGCCACAGCATTCATGCGGATAGCTGCGTTTGGCTTCCCAACGGATCAGATCATAGTCAGCCTTGCTGATCTTTAACATCTCGGACTTCTCCTGGGAAGTGGCGGCTTCACCAGTCATCCGGCCAGGGACGATTCAACGAAAGCTTTCCGATCAAAGTACAGACGAAGGGGCACCATATTAGATGATCCAGAATGGAATTGCATCAGCTTTGCAGCATCTTTTACCAGATTTGTGGCTGGATCGCGGAATTCTGCACCAGAGACTGTGCATTTTGATCTTCAATATTAGATTTTTCTAAGCACAGACCCTTGTTGGGGATCGCCAGTTGGTGCGTGCCGCAAAAATCTTTTCCCGAACATCGCATCTCTTGTTGACATTCGACAAGGAGCTCCGTCAAACTGCTGTCGACATTCGAGGGGAGCTGTCTTAAATGGGGAACCAGATTGAGTTGTTGCAGGGAACTTTAGACCTGCTGATTCTTAAAACTTTGGTGCTAGAGCCTATGCATGGCTGGGGAATAGCCCAGCGTATCCAGCAGATTTCACACGACGTATTGCAGGTTGGGCAGGGATCGCTTTATCCCGCGCTTCACCGTCTGGAGCAGCGTGGCTGGATCGGCTCCGAGTGGAGCACTTCTGACAATAATCGCCGGGCCAAATTCTATTCCCTCACCCGCACCGGCAAGAACCAACTGGAAAAAGAACTGGGTGAATGGGAGCGGCTTTCCGCTGCCATTGCACTGGTTCTGCAACAAAGCTAAAGGACTTACGCGCCATGATCCTCAAAAAACTCCGAGCGGTCTTTACCCGG
>DASXJO010000642.1:0-8217 GCA_036497385.1 Candidatus Angelobacter sp.
AGGGTTGGATTCACCACAAAAGCTGAGCGCAGCGGCCGTTCGCGCGTAGCCTCATGGGAAAGGATATGCTGCAGGCAGTAAAGCAGCGTGGTCTTGCCGGTGCCGATGGGCCCAATGGCGACTTGCAGGCCCTTGCGGCCCACCACGCCCTCGACCATAGCGCGCAGGGTGTTGCGATGTGGCTCCGCAAGATGGAGGAAGCGAGGATCCGGCGTTAGCCGAAAAGGGTCTTGTGTTAAGCCGTAAAAGGTTGAATACATTGCCTGCCCTAATGTGGACTTCCGCCATTTTGAGCTTAGAAAGTCCAACCACATAACTTATTGGCAAGTCTGCTGCCAAAGCATGTCGATGAATGACCTTTGTATTCAGCAGCTTACAGCTTATTTGCCCCATTCTGGCGAGTTGATTTCACCCTTTGTGCAAGAGATTGCACATTTTGCAGCAGAATTTCCTTCCAGCAAGGTCAAAGTGCTTTATCGACCACCAGCGGCTGTTGTGGGAATAGCAGACCCGGAGGTAGAGCGCTTTCCTTGCGTCAGCCAGGACGCCATGCCCTCAACACCCTCGCGAACCTGCTCGCAGACGCTATTGCTGGCAGCTTCATCGGCAAGATAAGGATCGGCAATCGCGAGCGTTTCCGGCCTTCCAAAGAGTCCGAGCAAGGTTGTGCGGTGCGCCATCTCGGGAAATTCCTGGCCCAGGCGATTGAGGTTCTCCAGGTCCATGGCAATCACCAGGTCGGCATTTGCCAACTGATCACGCGTAACGCGCGCAGAGCGATGACTAGAGAGATCGATCCCGAACGCAGTTCCAATTTGCAGGATCTTTTGCGGACAACTTCGGCCCGGTTGCTCATGGAATCCTGCCGAACCAATTGCGACGCCGCTCAGCCGTTGTTCGGCGAGCGCGGCGGCAAGCGGGCTGCGGCATATATTGCCGTAACAAAGAAAAACAATCTTGTTGGGCCCGCCCGCGGCTTTCAGCCGGCGTAATAAGGCATTGTGATGGTGCCTCAACTTGCGCTTGGTTTGCCAGTTCTTGATCTTGCGGTAGATCGGTCGCACCTGATCAGTCACAGCCAGAGTCAGCGCTCTCCGGGTAATCCCCAAGTCACGCCAGTCAAAATGGTCCCAGCTTTCGCGGCCGAACAATGGCCGCAGAAGCTGAAGAAATGAGAGAGCGCGCGACCGAGTATGCAGCAACGGATCTTGTCGGTTCGCCCTGAGATTACATTTGAGCCAGTCCACGTCTGTACGGAGATCGCGCGTAAAGTAAGGAACTTTGTACTTTGGTTGCGGGGCCGGTTCTTCGCCTTTTGCAATTTGCAGCAGCCCCAGCGGAAAATCGACGCCGGCATCGATGGACAGCGCCAGCGATCCCCAGAGACGCGGATTAATCTCCATCAGCCAGTGTTGCCCTTTGGCGTCGACCTTGAATTCAACCATGGCCACGCCATGCCAATTGAGTGCTGATAAAAGTCTTTCGGCGTCTTGCAGCATCGCCGGCGGCGGATCAATCGAACGCCGGTAGGAACTCGCGCCTCCGGTAAGCGGGTATTCATGCACGCGTTCATGGGCAAAGTGCCAGATTTTCTTGCCGCGGTTAAAGAGAAATTCCACCCCAACACCGCGCCCTTGAATATATTCCTGCTGTTGGACAGCAGTGACTGGAAGCCAGCGCCGCAACTGCTCCTGCCGTTCTGATTCATTCTTCCCGACTGCAACGGCGAGCGTTCGCAACGCGCCATCGACCATCACTTTGCTGTGCGTTGGTTTGAGCACCACGGGGAACTGTTGCACCGGGTCGATGTCCGACAAAGTTGAAATCAAAACTCCACGCGGCGCGGACACGCCCAGTTGATGCGCCAATTGCCACGTTTTTTCCTTGTCCATCGCAATATCGAGTGCTTTATCCGCGGCAATGACGGCCTTGCGGCGAAGAGGATCGTTTTCATCCAGTTGCCGCAAGCCCAAGAGCGATGTTTCGGTGGCGGGCACAATCAGCGCGTAATTGCGAAGCTTGTCCTGCTCCCGCAGCCAAGCGTGGAAGTCCGCTGCACGCTCCTGAGAAGGCTGCTGCAACTTGCGTGAGATGTAGCGCGAGTGCATAGCAAGGCAGTCCTGCGTTTCAGCCGCAAGGTCCACCTGCATTCCGGCCCGCCCGAGGCTTTGCAGGCTTTCCAGGGCTGCGCGGCTATGCCCGTCAAGGACCAGTACTGTCGTTTGACTCATGCTTCTGGCCTATGCAGCCGCCAGGCTGTCAGCGCCGCATTTTCAGCGCTGGCGATGCGGGGCAATCTGTGAACGTCAAGCCCGTCGGCGCCATTGATTACACCTGTTTCGGTAGTAACTGCCGCGCGATACGTTTTCTGGACCAACTGATAAGCTCGCCTGTCATAAGCGCCGTTGGGATAGCAGAATAAATCTATCTTCCGTTCCAGCCGCTGTTCCAGGCATCGGCGGCTCTCCAATATTTCGGATTCGATTTCCTGACCGCTCAACTTAGTCAGGATAGGATGGCTCAGTGTATGCGAACCCACAGTGATGAGATCGCGATCGAGTGAACGCAGGTCATCCCAATTCATTATGTCGAAAGCTTCGCGCTGCGCTTCCGTCGGTTGGAAGCCCGTAGTGGCTTGTCGGATGATGGTTTCAGCAGTGCGCCGTTGTTGCAATGGCAAAGTTTTCATCCATTCGATGACATCAACGGCGTTCCCAGGCGATAGAAGGTTTGTGCGCAGCTCAGCAAGCTCGTGAGTCCGGAGCGTCTGCAGACGGCATCGCATTTCGTGGTTCCAAAGCCACTCGCCAGATTCAACCAATGCAGGACAGACAAACATTGTAGCGGGCAGTTTCAATTCACGCAGGATGGGATAAACCACCGTCAGGTTATTGCGCAAGCCGTCATCGAAGGTCAAGACGATTTCATGCGCGAGTGGAAGGGAACCATTCATTATTCCATTGAGCATGCTGTCCAGCGACACTACTTTGAAATGCCTGGCCAGATAACGTAACTGCTGCCCCAGTGCCTGAGCCCCTTGTTGCGCAACCCCGTGGTACATAAGAATGCGCCCGCAGCCCTGGCGTCGCGCAATGACCGATGAGAGGCCACTCCGGAACGAGACCGCGTGCCCAAAGGATTTCAATTCAGTAGTAACCGACAAAACTTCTCTCCCTATACCGTGGAACCGTATTCCCATAGTCCTTAAACCCAGGTTCGCGCAAACCAAGCCTTAACCAAAGTATGAGAGCAGTTAGGTTGCCGTTTGTTTCTGCTTGAGGCGAAGCCATGATTCGCGATATGGGACGTCGTTGTATTCGTGTTTACACCAAGTTACCAGCTGTTTTGCTGTTTCTCATTCCCAATTGCGACCGTCAGAAAAGACAACCCGATTGCTCATGGTGTGCAATGGTTTTCACATCTGCTGAATCAGTTCTGCAAGTTCCAACGTAACCTGTTGCTTTCACAGTGACTTCCATCCGACTTTAACGGCATCTGCGTTGCACTATTCAAAGCAAGCGGGGCAAGCCACGCCTGAAAGCACCCCTGGAGATCAGGACAGTTGAGTAAGCAGGACACAAAGCCGGAGCAAGCGACCCATGTTCTCAGCGTGGACGTGGAGGACTATTTCCAGGTGGAAGCGTTTGCCGGATCAGTTGACCGCAAGAGCTGGGACCGGTGGCCTTCCCGTGTGGTAGCGAATACTCATCGTGTACTGGATCTCTTTGATCAGCACAATGCGAAGGGAACATTTTTCTTTGTTGGTTGGGTGGCAGAGCGATTTCCGCAACTTGTACGCGAAGTCCAATCGCGCGGGCATGAGCTTGCCTGCCATAGCTACTGGCACCGAACTGTCTACAGCCTCACGCCGGATGAGTTCCGCAAGGACACGCGCCAGGCCAAACACGCGATTGAGGACGTAACGGGCGTTCCGGTAAACGGTTATCGGGCGCCGAGCTGGTCTATTACCAAATCGTGTCTTTGGGCATTGGACATCCTGGCCGAAGAGGGGTTCACATACGATTCAAGTATTTATCCCATACATCACGATCTTTATGGGGTGCCAGGAGCGCAAAGGTTTCCATATACGCACGAATGCGCAAACGGACTAAAACTTCGGGAGTTTCCTCCTGCCACGCTTCGCTTCTTTGGCACAAATTTCCCCGCAGCCGGCGGCGGATATCTACGGATCTTTCCATCGGCAGTTACCGAGCTCGCCTTCCGGACGTTTGAAAAAAAGTACGGCGAGCGCGTGGTGGTTTATCTGCATCCGTGGGAACTCGATCCAGAGCAGCCGCGCGTTGAGGGACCGCTGAAATCGCGCGTGCGGCACTATACGAACCTCAAGCACATGAACGGCAAGCTGAATACCGTCTTGAGCCGGCACAAATTCCAGCCCTTCAAAGACGTGATGGCTGCGGAATCAGCTGAAGCCATCGCTCAACTGAATTCAGCCCATTCGTCCGGCATGGTGATCGATGGCCACCTGAACGAGCCGGTTCACACGATAGCCCATGGCGCGGAAGGTGGAAGATGACGCACTCTGCCGATCGCAATATGGTCGTTGCCTATCACGAGGTGATGCAGGAATCGAATTACGCTTACTGCGTGACGGCGGCCTCGTTTGCTGAGCAACTGCGCTTGCTTGATTCACTGAAAAAGGCAAAGTCACTCACTACGCAAATCACCTTTGATGACGGCGAGCAATCGCAATTTCACAACGCGCTGACATTACTAGCCGAGCACGGATTTAACGCAACGTACTTTGTCACGCCTGGTCTGATAGGCACAGCGGCAAAATTCCTCGGCTGGGAACAATTGAAGGCATTGCAGGCTGCGGGACATTCGGTTCAGTCACATGGATGGTCGCACAAGTTTCTTACGTTTTGTTCTGAAGCGGAGCTTGCGCACGAGCTGCGCGCATCGAAGCAATCCCTGGAAGATAATCTCGGTAACGTCGTAGAAGAAATATCCGTTCCAGGTGGACGATGGAGCCGGCGAGTGATCAAGGCCTGCGCGGCTGCCGGATATCGGCGCGTTTACGTTTCCCATCCTTGGATTGAAGCAGAAATGGACGGAGTCCAGGTAATTGGCCGGTTCATGGTGCGGCGCACCACCACGATCCTTGAACTGGAAAAGATTGTGGCAAGAGATCGAAACGCCTTACGCAAATTGCGCCTGCGTTCACAGCTAAGAGAAGGGTTGGTGGGAGTGCTAGGCGACAGCTTATACCATCGGCTCTGGTGCCGCTTAACTGGATACAACGACTTTGAAGCTGCCCGGCAGCAGAACATGCATTTGTGAGAGAAAGAGAAATGAAGCGCGTGAAGGTATTACAACTCATCAGCAGCGGCGGTTATTACGGCGCGGAAAACATGCTGCTGAACCTCTGCGCCAGCCAGCAGAAAGCCGGCTGCGAGAATACTCTCATGCTTTTTTACAACGTGCATGTGCCCAACGTTGAATTCTATGAACGTGCGCGGCGTCGCGGCCTGAGCGTGCGCATGGTGCATTGCCAGGGCCGTGCAGACTGGCGCGCCGTTCGCCAGATTGAAGAGTGCATTCAGGAAGATGGCATTGATCTGCTCCACACGCACGGGTATAAGGCTGACCTTTATGGATATGTCGCCGCGCGTCGCTCCGGAAGGCCCATTGTCGCAACCTGCCATAACTGGGTGGGAGGCACCGCGGCTCTGGGAATCTACAACCATTTAGACCGTATGGCGCTTAAGAGATTTCAAGGGCTCGCGGCGGTTTCAGATTCGGTAGCGCAGCGCCTGCTCGATTCCGGCGTCGCCGCCAAAAAAATCAGAACAATCGCAAACGGCATCGACGTGGAACGGTTTGAACGTGCGCTTCCATCGCCCGCGCTCGATTTTGAGGGGAACAAAGTTGTTGGTATGGTAGCCCGGCTCGATCTTCAGAAAGGTTTTGAGTATCTGCTGCGCGCCGCTCATGCACTTTGCGGAGCTTTTCCGGCGTTGAAAGTTGTAATCGTAGGTGAAGGCCCTGATCGCCAAGCAATTGAGAGCATGATCCAGCGATTTGGATTGCAATCCAAGGTGATTCTGGCAGGCCAACATTCCGACATGCCGGGCATTTATGCGGCGATGGATATCTTTGTTCTGCCGTCACTCAATGAAGGATTGCCTATGACCATTCTGGAAGCCATGGCCGCTTCCAGGCCGGTGATCGCAACCAGAGTCGGCGCGATTCCCAGTGTTATCAAAGATGGAGAAACGGGCTTGCTGGTGGATCCGGGCGATATTAATGGATTGCGAGATGCACTCACGCGTCTGCTCACCGATTCCGATCTCTGCCGCAGCATCGGATCGGCCGGGCACGATTGGGTGAGCCGCAATTACACTTCTGAAGCGATGGCGCTGAAATATCGAGCCATGTATGACGAAGTTTTGGGCCTTACGGCCCTCACCACGGTGCCTACGCCAGCGCTGGAGAACCGGAACGCTGATGCGAGGCGCGCGTGAGTCCCATGGAACAAGCCGCGCCGCCAACAGCCATCGCTCAGGGTGCGTCAACGTCCGTGGTAAGCATTTCCATCATCATACCGGCGCTGAATGAGGAAAAAATGATCGGCCGCTGCCTGGAATCGCTGACCCGGCTGGCCTTCGCGCGTGATCGATTTGAAGTGTTGGTCGTGGACAATGGATCTCGCGATAACACTTTGGCAATCGTGCAATCCTTTACAGACCGCTTGAACCTGAAGGTCTTGCAACAGGCGGGTGTTCGCATTTCTGCGCTGCGTAACCTGGGAGCGCGTACCGCGTCGGGAGACATTCTGGCGTTTCTGGATGCAGATTGCCTGGCTTCGACTGATTGGCTTGATCGGATCTTTGCCTTAGCGCCTACGGATGGTGCAGGCGTGCTGGGCGCGCACTATTTGCTTCCGGAGGATTCATCCTGGGTAGGAAGAACGTGGCATCATTATCAGGAAGCACCCAAGTCGGGCGAAGTGTCGCACGTGCCTGCGGGCGACCTGATTATGAGTCGGCAAGACTTTCTAAAGCTGGGCGGTTTCGACGAATCGATTCAGACCAATGAAGATTACGAGCTCTGTGATCGCGCCAGAAAAGCTGGTATGCACGTTCGCGCTTTTCCGCAGATTGGCGTAGTTCATCTGGGGACAGCTCAGAGCTTGCGTGTTTTCTTCCGCAAGCAGGCATGGCACGGGACACACGTTATCAAGGTTTTTCTGCGTGATGTTTTTCGGTCGCACAATCGCAAAGCTGTGCTCTTTGCCGCTTACACTCTGCTCAGCCTGTTGGCAGTAGCAGTCGGCATTGTGTGGGCGCTTGCCTTGCACGGGCCTTGGTTATTGCCCGCCGCAGGATTTGTGGCGTTGTGCCTGCCGCCCACCGCCCTCGCGATAAGGCACGTGCTGAGCAGCCGGCGATATCCCGATTTCTTTCCTCTGTTCGCGCTGTATCTAACCTACGGAATCGCTCGCGCCAGAGCGCTCTTAAGCATCAAGAACTTTATCTAATCGCGGCCGGTTAGTGGACTGCAGCCCGTACATTCGTGGGCGGATTTGGCCTGGTTGCGGTACCGGAGAAAAATTCATAAGCGCCAAGATCGTAGCCTGCTCCTTGCGCGCGCAGCACTCCATCTTTGTCGGTATCAATGGTTGGTCCGGGATTGGCCTCAAAAGGATTATTCGGCACAATCGTCAGGCCCGTGTTGACGGCCGGACTGCCGGTAAGGATGTGGTAATCGCCAATAGTGCGATTCGCTAATACTGGATCCGCATTAATGTTGTTGGTTGTTTGCGCGGGGCCTGAGCCAACTCCGAACCAGAGGTTTTTGTCTCCTGTGATCTGGGACGTGCTGCCATCAATATAGATTTCCCCCGCTAGTTGGTACGCAATATTGTTGCGCAGGTGCATGATCAGTGTTGCCGGGCCGCCGCCCACGCCAAAAGCGCCGCGTGAGCCACTGGCATTCGCTGAGTTGTTAGCCGCGCAGTCGGAAAGCGTGTTGTTAAAGACCTCCACTGATCCGGTTCCGGCCACACCGTTGTTTGTGATGCCGGCGACATAGATGCAGGAAAATGCCGCGCCCAGTTGCAGGGGATCCATACGTCCGACGTTGTAGATTACGTTGTTGTAAGCCTCAACCGGACCCTTCGACGGATCTACCGTGGCGAAGTTGATGCCATTGCAGTTGTCGCCATGAATCAGGTTGTCATGAACGTGAAGG
>DASXJO010000643.1:0-4694 GCA_036497385.1 Candidatus Angelobacter sp.
AAACAAACCTGGAGGCTGCAAGATGCAACATCTGCGCCGTAGTCGTTTGTTGTTGGCTGTACTCCTGCTGGCTATTCCAACCTCTCTTTTCGCCCAATGCGGCGTGGAGCGCTGGTCAGTAAAAACCGGGACTGACGCCGATGTCGGGCTGGTTAACCTGAACTCTTCCACCAACACAACCATTGCGGCGTTGCGCGCCCCGGCCGCGCCCAATCCCATCCCGGCTAATAATCGCGTGTCCCCGTGGGAAACCACGGAGTGGGTGCTTAACGCCACACTCACGCAATACAAGCTGGAAAGCGACTCCGACTATCACCTGGTGCTCCAGGATGCTGGAGGCTTAACGATGATTGTCGAGATTCCTTCGCCCACGTGCGTTGGCGCAGGTAGCCCATTTTTGGCGGGCATAACCAACGCGCGCAATGAATTCAATGCCAGGTTCACAGCCACCACCAGTTTCCAGACCGCGAACATACCGGTCCAGATCAAAGGCGTGGGCATGTTTGACTTTCTGCACGGACAAACCGGCGTAGCGCCCAACGGAATTGAACTGCATCCGGTACTGGATGTTATTTTCAATCCCGGCACGCAGACTCCGAATTTTGCCCTTACCGCATCGCCCACCACGGTTTCTGTGGCGCAGGGTGGAACAAAAACGACAACCGTTTCCACCACTGTTTCCGGCGGTTTCAACTCAGCCGTATCGCTTTCAGCCACCGGCCTTCCCGCTGGCGTAACAGCTGCGTTTAGTCCCACGTCGATTGCCGTTCCGGGCTCCGGCAGTTCCACGCTCACTTTCACCGCCAGCAGCACCGCCGCCACAGGCACATCCACAATCACCATCAACGCCAGCGGCGGCGGACTATCGCATAGCACAACTGTTTCGCTGACGGTCGGCTCAAGCGGCACAACCACTCAGATCCTCGGCAATCCCGGATTTGAAAATGGATCAACAAGCCCCGCGCCTTGGACCGTCACGGCAGGCGTGATCAACAACTCCACCAGTGAACCGCCTCATGCTGGAACGTGGGACGCATGGATGGATGGCTATGGCACCACGCATACGGATACAGTGCTCCAGCAAGTGACGATCCCAGCTGCCGCCACCGCAGCGACGCTGACGTTCTTCCTGCACATTGACACGGCTGAAACCAGCACCACTACCGCCTTCGACACACTGAGCGTGCAGGTACGCAATTCATCCGGCACCGTGCTTTCAACCCTGGCAACGTTCTCTAACCTGAACCATAACACTGGATATTCGCAAAAATCGTTTAACCTGCTCAGCTTCAAGGGGCAGACCATCCAGATATTCTTCAAGGGCGTTGAAGACTCAACGCTGCAAACCTCATTCGTCCTGGACGACGTAAACCTGAACGTAACGCAATAAGGAGAGCTTATGAAAAAATTCGCGCTTGGGATTTTATTGCTTTGCGGCACGGTGACCTGCGTCCTGGCCGCGCAACAACAGGCTTCGGTGGACCGCCCGGCGGAGCCCAACTTTGCCTTTGATGATGATGGCGGTAAAGCCCAGATTGTTCCCGTCGATCTTTCCGTGGCTGCACCAAAAACGTTCCATGGCGGACCCGTTCTGGCTTCAGTTCAGCAGGTTAGTATTTTTCTGGGCGCGGGCTGGGGTGATGCGCAAGTCCGCGGTCGTGAAGCGTCTCTGCTCGATGTCACAACTTCCGCCGCAAACACGCAAGTTGCCGAGCTAAAACAGCACAGCATCAAGACGCTGCGCGCCGCGCCAAAACTAGAAGACTTTAGCGATCTCAGCCAAAGCAAGGTGAATGACCTTACCATTCAGCAGAAGCTCTCAGACCTGCTGAAGAGCAAGGCCATTCCCGCGCCAACGGCGGACACTGTCTTTGTGATTTTCCTTGCTCCGGGAATTCAGTCATCGCTCGGAGGACTTCAAGGTGGCGTCGATTACGCGGCCTACCACAACTTCGTCAACCTGGAAGCTGGCGAAATTCATTACGTTGTAGTGCCGTTCCTTGCCAATGCTGACAATCACAACGCAGCGGCAACACGCGCTTTCACTGAAACTGCTTTGAATCCGAACGGACGGGGTTGGTTCTGATTTAGTGTTGAGGTTGCGCTTAGGAGGAGCTTGATCGCTCCTCCTCTTTTTTTGCATCGCTCTTTTTACGTCTCTCTTTTTTGTATCCCTCTTTTTACTGCATCCAGCCGCGGGGTGGAGTAAGGCTTTAGCGATGCGGCAAAGGTTCACTACATCTCGGCTTTAGCCACTGAGGTATTCGGGATACATCATTATCAAAAAACCAGAGCAGTTTAGCTAATGTCAACAACGCGTCATCCCGACTGTCCGTTAAGCGAACGCGCGCCTTTACCAGCGCGTGAGTAGGACGGAGGGACCTTGTGCTTGCCTTTGAATTTCATGCATCAAACCGCACTTTAGCGTTTCTCCTCTTCGTCTTCTTCCTTATCCCTGCCGGGATGTTCTTTGATCCATTTTGCCGCCACTAATTCAGCACGCCTTTTCTGGACCGATGGCATGGTCATCGCCATCCTCTCCACTTCCTTCCTGCTTTCTTCTGATCCGAATTTTGCCCCAATCGTGAACCACTTCAACACCAACTCCCTGTTTGGTCCACATTTGTCCAAATAAAGCCTGGCAAGCTCATACATCGCCTGGGCCTCTCCGTGCCCAGCCGCTTCTTCATACCAATGCACCGCCACAGGACAATTGCCCTGGCCTGCGGACTGTCTTGCCAATTCCAACTGCGCCCCCGGCTGCTCCTGCCGCGCCGCCTTGGCATACCATTTGCGCGCTTCTTCAGGATCTTTGCTCACGCCCACACCGTCATCAAGCCCCTTGGCCAGATGAAGCTGCGCCTCAGCATTTCCCTGCATTGCGGCTTTGCGGTTCCACTCTGCTGCTTGTGCCGGATCGGCTGCCACGCCAAACCCGCGTTCATACATGAATGCCAGATCACGCTGCGCGTGCGGATCGCCATGTTCTGCCGCTTTGCGTTCCCAATTCAGCGCCTGGGCATAATCAACGGGTATACCCCGACCATAAAGGTAAATCCTGCCTAGCTCATACTCGGCTGGGACATAGCCCTGGTTCGCGGCCTTCGTAATCCACCGGATCGACTCTTTTCCATCCGGCTTCACATGCATTCCCAGGTCATAGCAGGAGCCCAATGCCATTTGCGCCGCGGGATCGTTGGCGTCTGCGCGCTGCTGGACGGCTGCGAAATCTCTCTCATCGCGCGGGCAGACGTCTGATTTCCCCGCCTGTGCCGCGGCGACAGTGACGCTGACAATCATGAGCGCCAAGAGCCTGAGTGGATAATTTGGAATCATGTTTGTTCTCAAGAAGAGTCAGTATAGTTTGCCCGATGCCAACTCGTCCTAATCATCCTATTGTTTTGAATTTCTTTTAATATTCCCAAAACGGAACTGGGTTTTCTTTCATCGTAAGCGCGTGTATTTGGCAGTCGGATACACTGCGCCCTGTTTTTCTTATGGCATCCGGGAAAATACAACAAACATCCTACGATTGGATTGACCTAAGCTGTTTTATATCGTCATGAATGTCTGATTGCCCTATTGTAGGCAGACATTCAACAAGCGCCTCGGCGGTCAGGCCTTTAAACGTTAACCTCTCAATCCCCTCAAACTACAACTTCAAAACGAAGCGCTATGCCATTGGCATTTCCTTGCGCCTGAGAGGAACATCTATGCTGCGTCATTCCACCCGCATTTCATCCCTAGTGTTGGTCCTTTTCTTTGCGTTCGTATCTTCAGCATTCTCGCAAACCAGCTGTGATAGTGGCGTTCTCCGCCCGTTCGATCAAGCGCCGGTCAACGGCAATCCAGTCCCAGTTTCATCAACGCAGCCGACTATCATCGAAGCTGAGAACTTTGATTGTGGCGGCGAGGGCGTAGCATACCATGACATGACTTCCACGAATGACGCAGGTTCCACTTACCGCCAAAGCGCCGTGGATATTGCAGACATCGTTGGCGGACACACGGTCCGGTTCTTCGATACCGGTGAGTGGATGACCTACCAGATCAATGTAGCCACAAGCGGGACATATAGCCTGGCAGTTTCTGCGGCACAGAATGCCACTCCAGCACAGTACCGGATTGAGATTGACAACAATGACTTCACCGGACCGGTCTCAGTAATCAGCACAGGAAGCTGGGACGTATACCAATGGTTTGTAGCGCCGAACAATGTACAGCTTAATGCCGGTACGCACACGCTCAAACTCGACTCGGTCCAGCAGAGCTATCGTGTTGATCAGTTGCGCATCGTGCCGGTCAGCACGCCGCCTTCAAGCTGTGACACCGGTACCCTCCGCCCGTTTGATCAGGCGCCAGTCAGCGGGAATCCGGTTCCGGTTTCATCAACGCAGCCGACCATTATCGAAGCTGAGAACTTCGACTGCGGTGGCGAGGGCGTAGCGTACCATGACATGACTTCCACGAATGATGCGGGTTCCACTTACCGCCAGAGCGCCGTTGATATCGCGGACATTCCCGGGGGGCACACGATCCGGTTTTTTGATACCGGTGAGTGGATGACTTACCAGATCAATGTCGCCGTCACCGGAACTTACAGCCTGGCAGTTTCCGCGGCACAGAATGCGACTCCGGCTCAATACCGGATTGAAGTTGACAACAGCGACATAACCGGCCCGGTTTCAGTAACC
>DASXJO010000644.1:0-3252 GCA_036497385.1 Candidatus Angelobacter sp.
AATAGCCAATGACGGCTCAGTGGCCATAGTAAACATCCAGCTTCTGAACAATGCCATTAACCTGCCAACGAATCTTTTCGACGCGAGCGACTTCTTCTTTAACGTCCAGAGCGATGGCTCGATTCTGGACGGCACCAACTCCGTCTATGAAGGCGATTTTGGCGCAAAGCGCGGTGCCTTTCTCCTGGATGTAATCTCTGCCGGAACACCCAATCGCTTCAGCGGCACCGGTTTTGGCACCACCGAACAGAATGGGCGTGAAGTTGTGATCCGCCAGGACGCTTTGGCGGGCCTGAACGTGACACGCAAAATCTATTTGCCGCAAGACGGATATTTCGCCCGCTATCTTGAGATCCTTACCAATCCCGGCACCAGCCCGGTGACGGTTGATCTCCGCGTAACTTCCAATGTGCGTCCGTTTAACGGAACGCCCGCGATCCAGGCCAGTTCTTCGGGAGACAAGGTCCTTGATGTATCGGATCCGATTACTCCTGACCGCTGGGTGGTAATCGGCGACGTGGTTGATGGTGACCCATTCCTGAATTGCTGCTTCGTACCCGCACTGGCATTTACCTTTGACGGAGTTGGAGCCGCTGATCATGCCGCGTCTGCCACGTTCGTCACGAACCCCGGCTACACTCCGGGACAATTGGCGGTAACGTGGAGCAACATTACAATTCCAGCCGGCGGCACGGTTGCATACATGCACTTTGGCGCGCAGCAGGTGAGCCGCGCCTCAGCCGCAGCTTCCGCCGACCGTCTGGACCAGTTGTCACCGGAAGCACTGGCAGGCCTCAGTCCGGATGAGATCACCGAAATCAGGAATTTTGCCGTGCCTTCTACCGGCGTTAGCGCTTTGGCACCTCTGCCGGCACTGAATGGAAGCGTAACCGGAAGAGTTCTTGCGGGTGATGGAACCACTACCATCCCGAATGCCACAGTGCGCTTCCACAGCAACAGCCTTTTCTATGCTCGCACGCTTCAGGTAAACAGCGCCGCTGACGGAACATATAGTTTTGCCACATCCTTCGATATCAACGGCAATAGCTTTGTGATCCCACTGGAAGCCTTCACCGTACAAGCGATTCATCCTTCCAACGGCATACAATCGCCGCTATCCACTGGCGGATTTACTGCGCCGCAAACCACTGCCGTTCAGGATGTGACCTTTACGAACACTGGCGTGGTCCGCGGATTTGTCCGCCGCCATACCGGGGTAGCGGTCAACAATGGTTCCGTGGAATTGTTTGGCGCAAGCTTTAATTTCACATCGATCAATCCAGACGGTTCATACGTAATGACCGGTGTTCCACCCGGAGTATTCAACCTCCAGGCAGAAACTTCAGTTCCTCAGGGTGGTACTGATCTATTTGGCCGCAGCATTGTCGCGGTGGTTGCCGGCCAGGCCAGCAATGCGAATGTTTTAATTCAGCCCACAGGAACGGTCACCGGCACGATCCTTACCGCGCACGGAGTTCCAGCGCCAAATGTAGCGGTCAGCGTGCAGGGATCCACGTCATTTGGGTTCTTTGAGCGCGATCTCCGGACTGATGCGAATGGGCAATTCACCTTCTTTGATATTCCCACCGGCCTGCTTACTTTGAGGGCCTTTGAACCAAATACCGGCGCGCCCACATCAGTCGTGATTTCTGTGGTGCAGGACCAAACTACCACGCAAAATCTCACACTCATTGGCTTGGGAACGGTACAAGTACAAGTAAACTTTGCCAGCGGAACGCCCGCTGCCAATAGCCAAGTTGATATCTTTGAAAGTTCCAGAGGCTTCTTCGCCTTTGCCGGCTTCACTGATGCCAGCGGCAGAATGACGATCCCGAACGTTCCAGTTGGCACGTTTACTGTGCGCGGGCATCACCCAAGCAATGGCGGCATCTTCACGGATGTTAACGGGGCTATTGTTAGCGACGGACAAGTGGTTCCGATCACCGTCGTATTGCCGGGCACAGGCGTGGTCACGGGCCGGGTCACGTTCCTGAACGGAACTGCAGCGGCAAACGCTCAGATCGAGATTTTCGGGAACAACGTGCCGTTCACGTCCACGAGCGCGGATTCAAATGGTCTCTATACCATCACTCAGGTGGTAGCGGGCCGTCCATTCACGCTGCGGGTATTCGATCCGCGTGGTTTTGTGGGCTTCCGTGACATTACGAACAATGTGGTTCCTGCGGACGGCGCGACCTTGACGGTCAATGCCGTAATACCGGCGCAGGCAACGGTGCATGTAATCGTGCAGCAGGCCGCTAACGTGCCACTTGCCAATGCCCAAGTCGATATTATGTTTGCGCAGGACGGGTTCTTCCGCTTTGCCGGCACTACCGACATCAATGGCATCGTGAACTTCCAGCACGTCCCCGAAGGCAGTTTTACGGTTGAGGCATTCTCACCCAATACCGGCCGGTTTGCTGGAAGCGCCACCGGTACCGTCACGCCCGCTGATGATGGCGGCTCGGTCAATATCACCATCACCGCTCCGAACACTGGAAATGTCAGTGGTCAGGTATTTGCCGCTGATGGACAGACACTGATTCAAACAACGGTGGAAGTTTTTGATGCGGCCAGCGGTAACTTCCTGGGCTCAGCCTTCAGCTTTGGTGGATCATATTTCATCTCGAACATCACTGCGGGCGGCGCCGGGTTCCGCGTTGAAGCGTTCTCGCCCTCCAACTCCGGCGTAGTAGGCCAGAGTACGGGAGTGTTCACCGGCTTTGGACAAATTGTGACAGTCAATGTCACGATTCCAATAGGGATCGTAAAAGGACGGATTACCTATACTGACGGCACGGGTGTCCCATTCCCTGAAGTCTTTGTAACTCAAACAGATGTGAACGGTAATTCGCGTTCCTACTTCGCCAATACCAACAACTCCGACGGCAGTTACACAATTGCCGGACCGCTTGTGGGAGATTTCATTCTCACGGTGCAAGACTTCCGGTCTGGACTCGTCCAGATCGCAAGCGGCACGCTCTCAGACGTCACTATTCCCGTGGTGTTAGATGTCACCATGCCGCCGACCGGTGTTGTGAAGGGCGTGGTTTACGACGCCAATGGCAACCCTGCTCCGTTTGCTGATATCGGCATCGCGAATGAGGGGATCAACCGTTCGGCATTCACAGGAGCGGACGGCGCGGGCAATTACATCTTCAATCATGTGCCGCTCGGCCGCTTCACGCTCCAGGCCGTGGATGAGAACTTTGAATTGTTCACCACAATGAGAGGCAATCTGATTTCAGATGG
>DASXJO010000645.1:0-23128 GCA_036497385.1 Candidatus Angelobacter sp.
CAGAATTGCCGGGTGGCTTCCAGCATGTTCAGAGTGCCGGTGGCATTCACGGAAAAGTCCGTGAGAGGCTCACGCGCCGCCCAATCATGCGATGGCTGCGCAGCTGCATGGATCACCAGTGAAATTTCTTTTCCAAAGCGCTTGAACAGTTCAAGAACGGCGGCATGATCGCGAATATCAATGCTGAAATGCTGATAGCGAGGGATAGTCGCTTCAAGATGCTTCCGCATCCATTCCGTGGATGCTTCCGGACCAAAGAAATATTTCCGCATGTCATTGTCAATGCCCACGACATGCAGTCCTTTAGCGGCGAAATAGCGGACGGCTTCCGAGCCAATCAACCCTGCCGATCCGGTGATCACGGCTACGCTCATGCGCGCCTCACGGGAGTGGCTGGAGAACTCTGATGTTCCCGAGAATTTGAGGCTGAATTCTTCAACGGTTTGTCAGCACGATAAAAACTTGCCTGGGGCATTTGTCTAAGATGGAACCGGATGCCTTGGTCTATATGTTGGAGACGATGCTGGGTCGAGAATAGCATAGACATAGAGGGTGGCGGCAACCTTGATTTGCGCAGTTGACACTGGCTTCGCGATTCGATCATCCTGAATGAGCCTGCCCTGCCGCTTCCCGCGCCCGTGCGTAAATTGCAAGCAACATTTGCGCATTGGCAGCGCCGGTATAGCGGTCTTCAAAGACCTGCCGCGCCTTCGATCGCATCGCACGCAACTTGTCCAGGTTTTGTGAATACCATTCCACCCGCTCCCTTAGCTCAGCAACGCTGCCCGGAGTGAAATGGAATCCGGTTTCGCCGGGAACCACCATGGTTGCAGGTGGACCGATACTGCTGGCGACTACGGGAGTTCCAACCGCGAACGCCTCCATGATGGTTCGACCCATGGTTTCATACCATTCAGAAGGAAACACCAGAAATTCTGCGGTCCGCATCAGATCCAGGACTTCCGGCAGCGATCTTGCGCCGAGGTATTCAACTTTGTTGCATCGGCGCGCGGAAGCAATCACAAGCGCTGCCAGCGGGCCTTCGCCGGCAATCTTCAGCGGAATGGCTCCATTGGCTGCCTCCCACGCATTCAGCATGGTCGCAATTCCCTTTTCCTGGCTTAGCCTGCCCACATAGAGCGCGTAGCCACCTCCTCCGTTACCCGGCGAGGGACTTGGATGGATAAAGTTGGGCTTCACTGAGATCTTTTCGGCGGGGAAGCCGCCATCGACATATATATCTCGCGCGAATTCAGATACAGCAATGTACGCAGCGACGCGCTTGCGCCACGTACCGGCGAGCTTGTGGGCCCCCACCATTGCAGCAACCACTGCACTTGCAGGGCGGCTATTCCGATAACAAGCATGGACTACGCCGTGCCACGGAAGAAAGCGCCCCAGACATTCCTGGCAGATATGCTGGTCACGAAAGAAGAGCGAGTTAACGCACATCAGCCGGTAGTTATGCAGGGTCTGCACAACAGGAACGTGGTTGCGGGAAGCCGCGTAATAGACCGCAGGAGACCAGAGAGGGAAAAAGTTCTGGACGTGCAGAATGTCGAATGCGCGCGCTTGCAGCAAGTCATGGATACGACGATATGATTCCCGCGACCACACCGTTCGGATTGCCGTCCGCACCTGGCCGAGCTGCTCTATCCGGCGATTGTCTTCTTCCAGAAGCTCAACTTCGTGCCCATGGTCGCGCAAGAGTGCAGCTTCAGCAACGCTGCACTGGTCCTCCCCGCCGGGGATCAGATACCTGTTGTGCAGCATCAGGACCCTCATCGCATCCTGAGCCTGGGCCCAAATAGCTGGAAAAGAGGGTAGGCTGACTCCGATTCATCAGCAAGATAATGCAGTGGCATCGGGGCAGAGTATAGCATGCAGCTTCAACGCGCCTGAGTTGGATACCCGGCAACGCAATCAGCGTCCCGCCGGGCATTTATGCGAGATCGCACGTGCCGTTTACGGCGCGAAATATCCGGACATATCCAAAATCAAGTGTACCGATTGTGATCCAAAGCCACTGATCAAACCATTGGTTGTGGGCACAATCGCCATGTTGGAGGTAATCGCGCCATCGACCGCATTCAGAGTGGAAACAAGAGGTCGCGTTGTGCCCTGCGGCCAGAGCGTTAGGAACCCAAATGGAGCAGGCGGAACAACCGTGGCATTTAATACATACGATTGAGCGGCGGCGGGAGCGCCACAGCCGCTGAGCATCACGCTTACGTCAAGAGAGCCGTTGAATGTGGGAGAGCCTGGGGCATTTCTCGTGTCCAGCACGCGACAGGGCGTCAAGGGATAGAGTGACAGGCCTCCGGCTGCCGGCGGAGCAAAATACCCATTTACGTCAATAACCACGTCAGATGGATTGGAGACAAATACCGAAATATCACCATTTGCGCCAGCCGGCACAACGGCGGAATTTGCGGTAACGCCTCCAAGATTTGCATTCAGAGTTGAAACCAGCGGCTGCGGCTGTCCTGCCGGCCATGTAGTCAAAAAGCCCAGTGGCCCCTGGGGCACTGCCGTAAAGTTCATCGAATAAGCTTTTGCCGTTGCCGGCAGATTACAAGGTCCTGAGAGAACGGGGAATGTCCGCGCAGCGTTGCCTGCGATAGCCGGCCCGCCAAAGGAACCAGCGGCCAAGCGCGTATCTACAAGGCGGCATGGGGTTACCGGGAAGAAAGCCAAAGCTGTAGGGCTGCTGTTCGGGACAAAATAGCCGTTAATATCTAAAACCAGCTCTGTGTCATTGGTGGCGAAGAAACATAAATCACCGTTCGTTCCGGCAGGCACAATGGCCGCAGCGGCTTTCACGCGTCCATCGATAGCATTGAGCGTTGAAGCTAATGGGAGCGTCTGTCCGCATGGGAACACCGTAAGGAACCCGAGCGGGCCGTGGGGAACAACCGTCGCGTTTACTGAATAGGCCTGCGCCGTGGCGGGTATGTTGCAGCTGCTGCTGGGAATTGTGAAGCCGCGAGTAGAGTTAGCAGCCAGGAATGGTGCACCAAATGGACCAGGAGTGAGGCGAGTATCGGCGACCCGGCATGGAGTTACCGGAACAAAGGTAAGGCCAGTGGGAGTTTGCGAGTTAAACCCCATGGCGCACGAACCGCCACCAGAATTCAGCCAATTCGACTGAATCAGGAATTGTCTGCCCCTGAGAACGACATCGGCGTGCGCGCCATTCAACGCAGGAAAAGTCGTAGAAAAATCGAAGGGGACAGTAGCAGTTCCGAACTTGAAGTTACATAAATCGCCAACTTCTCCGGCGGTATTCGTGTGAAACCATGCGTCACCGTGAGGGTCGGTAACCGTCTCATTCAACTCATGGGCCATTACGCTAGCCATGGCATCTGCGCCTTCATTTCCGTTAGGGCTGAGGGTTTGAGCAGAGCACGTTTTAGCAGCAGGTTTGAGCGGACATTGCGTGGCGGGATCTCCGACAAAAGCAAGTTTTATGTCGGTGGAGGTGGTGCCGTTAGTAAGCGTGGCGGAGGTGTGAAAACCGCAGAAAGCAGTACAAAAACCTTGCGGGGGACCGCCGGGCGTGGCGGGAGGGAAATTCAAGGTCACATCTGGGGACGTGAGCACGAAATAAATGCCATTGGGATCCACGGGAAGCGTGCCATTATTGAATGGCAAAAGAAGGACGTTGTTTAAGGTGGTGCCGTTTAGCGCCGTGCCCTGCGAGTAGTTGTCAAAAGCCGCACCTGCCATGGTGACGGTGTTCGCGATATTCCCCGTCGCATCGCCATAGCTTGTGTTGGTATTGAAGTACTGCGAGCCGCCAAACCCATTGATGAGGTCCGGCAGGATCGTGAGAGCGCTATTGCCCGAAAAATTGCCATACCAGATGAAGTAAACATTATGCGGGCCCAGCATGACCGGACCGCCGTTGTACTCAATGCCGTTGCCGGTAACGATGGCTGCCCCAATAGGAGCCAGTTGCTGGCTTGCCGGATCGAAAGGTTTAGTAACGCCAATGAATTGCGCCCGGGCAACGTTCCCAAACAGGCCAAACGAGAGCACTGCCAGGAGAATGACCCGCTTGAATATTTCCATAATGGCCGCTGCTCGCCTGCTTGGATCGGAGCACACGTCGGTTGACAGTTTCCTTGAGCACTTCTCTTCTGGGTTGCGGGCGCTACTCACGTTAATCATCAAACATCACCTTGTCTTCAAAAATCAGAGTAGCACGATATCTTATGAAAACAACGCCGTTCAAGCCGCAGCCAGAACAAATTTTTCTAATCGGCGATGATACGTTTAGCCTGGTTAAGTCACACGTTGTGCGGACTTTCTTACACAATCATCCGAAAGTCATATGCGCTGGGTAAGAGCGACTCCCTGGGGGTGAGAGATTGATATGCCGCGATCACGGCAAAAAGTAGTTTAAACGCTTGTATCTTCTTCAGGTAATTTTGTCATGCAACCGGCCCAGAACCCCTTGTATAGGGAAAGCACTTTCTGCCAATCCCGCTGCGATGAAAACACCAGGGTGCGGTAAACCATCCAAGCGCAAAAAAAAGGCATTTTGAACGGCCATAGCCTTCGCGGGACATGCTTGCGTGCAAAGACCATATTGCCGCGGGCGAGATAAAACTCGATGAATCCGTTCCGGTGATTTTTATATGTGTCAAAGTGCTCGCGATGCCAAATAACGGATTGAGGAACATAGACCCCTTTGAATCCAGCCCGTGTGAGCCGCAGAGACCATTCAATATCGTCATAAAAATGGAAGTAGACTTCTTCCAGTACCCCGATTTGCCGCACTACAGCAGCCTTTACCAGAAAGGCACAGCCGGTGAGAAATGAGACCTCCCGCATCCTGTCATATCTTCCGTCATCACGGTCGCGGAGACCGATCACTTTGGGGAACAGTCTCCAGCCTTTCTGCTCGCCTCCCGCATAATTCAGCCGGTCGGGACGATCAAAAAACAATATCTTGGGATTAACGGCGCCGATCTTCTCATCCGACTCGGCAACCCGGACCAACTGGCTGAGAAAATCGGAGGCTACGATGGTGTCATTGTTGAGCAAAAGAATGTAATCGGTGCCGCGGCGGAGCGCGTCACGCATTCCCACATTGCATCCGCCGGCAAAACCCAGGTTGCTGGCATTTTTGATCAGCCTGATTTCAGGTGCGCTTGCCAGCAATTTTTCAGGGGAGCCATCGACAGAACCGTTATCCACCAGGACCACTTCAAAATTGCGGTAATCCATCTTCCTGAGTGACAGCAGGCAATCCATGGTGACTTGGTAGCTGTTCCAGTTCAGTATGACGATGCTGACGCGAGGTTCGCTCAATGGCATTTGGATGGGTTCGCCGCGGCCCGATGATCTGCCGATTTCCCATTGTAATGTGAGAACCTGAATGCTGAAAAGCGCGATGTTACAATGGTTTTCGTCACTCGACCAAACCTGATGCATCACGCCTCCCTGAAGAGCAGTCGGTATGATATTTTCACCAATGAAGACCGTTTCAGCCGGAACTACGTTTTTCTTGAGGAAGCGAAAAAGTACCGCAGCATCCTGGAATGCGGGTGCTCAACCGGTTTCATCTCCAAGCAACTTGCGGCAGCCGGCGCCCGTGTGGTGGGCATTGAAATTGATACGGAGGCCGCGGAAGAAGCTCGCCAATTTTGCGCCCGTGTGCTGCCTCTGGACCTGAATCGGCCGGATTGGAGCAGTGCCGTGGGTGAACGGTTTGACCTGGTTACCTACGGCGACGTGCTTGAGCATCTTTTGGAGCCGCAGGCCGTTCTCCGCGAAACCCGAAACGTTTTAGCGCCGGGTGGCCGCGTGCTCATTTCCCTTCCCAATATCGCGTTCTGGACCGTCCGGGCAAAACTGCTGATGGGAAGATTCGAATACGAGAATATTGGACTGCTGGATTACACTCATCTTCGCTTTTTTACTGTTCATACGGCACGCAAGATGATAGAAGAAGCCGGCTATCGTATTGTTTTCTTCCATCCGGCTATGGGCGCCAAGTTCACTAGTCATTTCCGTTCGATGTGGCAGCGATTGACGAACTTGTTTCCTAATGCCTTTGCCTTTCAAATGTTGTTTCTGGTTGAACCGGTCGCTAACACTTATGAATCCAGCCCTTCCTGATTCAACGGCCAGCTCAGCGGCGCTCGCCCCAACAGAGATATGCTCGGTGATGGTGGTCCATAACCCAGACTCAACGCTGGAAGAAAATATCCGGGCGCTTCTAAGAGAGGTGCCCAGCCTCATCGTGGTGGACAACTGCTCAGAACCATCCCTCCGACCGAGGATAGCGGCCCTGTCTACAACCTGCAATTTCGAAGTAATCTGGGAGAAAAAAAATATTGGGTTGGCGGCAGGGTTGAACGAAGGCATCCGCATGGCACTCCGAGATGAGCGCTATACGTGGATTGCGACCTTTGATCAGGACAGCAGAGTTTCTCCGGGGTTTAGCCAGACCATGATAGCCGCCTATGCGTTGTGCCCATTTCGGGATAAGGTAGCGCTGATCGCTCCGCGCTACGTGCTTTCACCGGAACGTGCTGCCGGAGATCCGCCAATTGACGGTCCGCAGTTTCAGGAAATACCCGTCACCTTGCAGTCAGGGAGCCTGTTCAGCCGCTCGGCATTAAAAGATGTGGGTTTATTTGATGAGTCATTTTTCATCGATTACGTTGACTTTGAATTCTGCCTTCGATTACGAAAACGTGGCTTCCGCATTATCGAAGCTACCCGGGCACCGCTCAACCATTGCGTGGGAACACCTACCGTTCATACGTTCTTGAACAAGACTTGCCTGGTCTTTAATCACAGCCCGGTACGGCGTTATTACGCGGCCAGGAACCGGTTGCGCATCTATGGAAGGTACTTGTTTTCTGACCCGCGCTGGATCGGCCACGATATGTGGTCATGGTGCAAAGAAATCATAAAACTGGCGCTGTTTGAAACGAACCGTTTGGAGAAGTTGGCATACATGGCCAGAGGCGGCTGGGACGCACTTCGAGGACAGTATGGCGTGTACGCTAGATAAGTTTTTTGGGAAAACGCGTATTTGGATGCCAGCATCTATTGTGCCGGATTTGGCGTTGTATCGACGGCAGGTCCCAATAATTTCCAGCGACAGTGCAGCCTCAACGCAGGAAGCAAAAGAAACTATGGGTGTTAGAGAGATTTGTAGTATCAAGAACATGACCAAAAATCACCAAGGGGTCCCGTGGTGTCAGTCCGCGATCAACTTTCCCGCTCAGCGAATTTTCGACAATCAAGAAATCCTTGAACACTGGCCGAAACAACTCAATCAGTTCCTGGTAGGTGTTCTCTTTTGAGTGGAAAGGATTTTGTTTATTGCCCGCAAACGCTTCGGGATTCGGCGTCGCAATAAAGCAGAGACCGTCTTTCTTGAGAACCCTGCGAAGTTCCCTAAGATGTGATGCCTGATCGGGAAGGTGTTCAAAGTTCTCTGATGAAAAAATCAAATCAAAGAATCCATCAGGAAAGCGCAGTTGCTGAGCATTCATTTGACGGAAATCAACCTTTGGATAGCGTCTTTTCGCAAATTTTATGGCGTTATTCGAATTGTCAATGCCGACAACTTGTGCGGCGTGTTCCCCCAAAATTGCCGTGCCGTAGCCCGTTCCGCAGCCCACATCAAGAACGATCTTGTTCGACGCTAATTGGGAGAAAAAGAGATAAACCTTTTTATGATTGAGGAAATTCTCGCTCGGAAAATCAGGGTTTACTCTTTCGCCATTGTGCCAATAACCTGTCCTGGCAAAGTATATTGAACTCGTCAGCAGATGGCGTGCGCGGTCCGATGCCCTGGACCACAAGGTGCGGGCGCGTGTTCCTGATCTCGGTGAGGTTGCCAAAATACCCTTCAACTCAGTTTCTATTAAACCCCGATTACGCCCCGTGCACCATCATTGCAAATTGTTACACAACCGATCGATTCATTGAAGGCACAGGCTTCAAAGTCGACGAAGAAATCCATTAGGCGCGAAGGAAAAACCAAATTTCCGCTCCCGCTCGAAATCGAACTCATAATCCTGCGGATACTTGCGGATGTACTCCTGGACTGCTTCATACGGCCCCGGCCCAAAAGATCTGAGTACCGGGTGACCATTTATGTTGGAGTCTTCCACTATCATGTAATCGCCGGCGACCAGGATGTCTCGCAGACTCACCATTTCCGCGAAAACATGTTCCTTAGAGTGATCGCTATCCAGAATAACGAACACGGGACCAGGAAAATTATGTCGTAGGTCTTGAATAGTTTTTCGGACCTCCGGGGAGGAAGACGAAGCCGTCAACAAGCGGACGTTAGGATCTGATTTTGCTTTCTCGGAAATGCCAGAGGCGGCAATATCCACCGATACGATCATGTAGGGTCGCCCAATCTGTCGCATCACCGAGGAGAAGAATAAGGCCGATCCGCCTTGATGCGTGCCAAATTCGATAATTAAGGAAGGCTGAAGCGAAACCAGGATCTCCTGATAATTCCACATATCCATAGGAGACTTCAGTGTGTGCACGCCCATCCATGTGGTCTGTTGCCAAACGCCGGTCTTGTAATACCAGAGATGGTAGTAGCGCTTGGCAAGAGAATAGATGAAGTCAAAGCCCATTGAAAGAGTAATGGAAGCGGTAAGAGCCGATTATATCCGATACACGTCAGCCCTATTGTTCGTGCAGGCCTACGACTACGCTAAAGGCGCTGCAGCAGATAAATTAGCGGCGCACGCCCGGTGAACGGGAGGATGCATGCTGAACGAACTCTTGCAACTCCGATGACGCCGGTTCCAGCGAAGGCCGAGAAGATTGCAGGTTATTGAAGCTGTTATAAATTCGGCATGCAGTGTCTATAACGGCATTAACGAATCGCATTCGGGCGGATATAACATGGCGTCAGAGCGCTGATTCGCTTCTGCCGCCTGCCTCAGATGAGGATATAAGGCAATTACGATGCGGTATGATTTTCACATAAGATCGGCCTTGGCGCGGCTGGATTGTGCGAATATCTTAAATTTAGGAGAATACCGAAAGGAAATGAATTGCCCCTTTTGCAAATCTTTAACACATATTGAACATCACGCCCGAGAAATGATGTTTGGTCTGCGCGAGAAATTCACCTATCTTGAATGCTCCGGTTGTGGCGTTCTCCGTCTCGCTACCCCCCCGCACAATCTTTCAGATTACTATCCGAAAGGGTATTACAGCTTTGAAACAGCGAACGGTCCTGTTGGAAAATTGAAGCCATTCGTCCTATCTCTCGGTCGTCTTAAATTGCGCCGGCTTATCCATTCTGTCCTCCCGATGCCTGCCGTGGATCTAATTTACAAGCTCGATATGACACCGGGCATGAAAATTCTTGACGTCGGGGGGGGCAATGGCAAACGAGTTAGAGACTTGCGGCACGCGGGTTTCCGTCGCGCATTGTGTATCGACCCATTCGCCTCACAGGAAAGCGCATACTGCCGCAAGATAACGCTGGCTGAAGTTGAAGGTACCTGGGACCGGATCATGTTTCATCATTCCTTCGAGCATATTGAAGATCAACTCGGCGCTCTTGCGGACGTGAAAAAGAAGCTTTCTCCCAAAGGGGTATGCATGATTCAAGTTCCGGTAGCTAACTGGGCGTGGCGCCATTATGGTATTGACTGGGTGCAACTTGATGCCCCGCGCCACATGTGCATCCATACCCCAGCGAGCATGCGTATGGCGGCGCAGCTCGCGGGCCTAAGTGTCAGGGAGGTCATGCATGACTCGGGAGCATTGCAGTTTTGGGGAAGCGAACTCTACCGCAGAGACATTCCTCTTATCGAAGGACAACGGAACTTGTCAAACTACTTTGACGCTAGCACCATGAAAAAATATACCGCAGAATCCAAGGCGTTAAATGCTTCTGGTGAAGGCGACCAGGCAACATTCGTCATGACAGCCAGCTAATGGCGAGAGAACTGTTCGGTAAGGGAGATCGGGACGCTGCCGCTGAACAGCGAAGTCTCCGGGCCGGCGCATTATCCTTTGATGCGCTGCAGCAGATAGATTAACGGCGCACGTTGTGCCGGGGTAAACATCCATAGCCACAATGCCGGCACTGCAACAAAAAAAACTACACAGACGACAATCAGTTTGATCGCCACGCCCGTAATTAAAGCCACACCCAAATTGAGCGCCAAGGCTCCGCCGATCATCAGCGGCAATCGGGTCACGATAAAACGGCACTCGGGTAACAAGCGGGACGAAAACCAGAACAAAAGAAAGGTATCGATCATCACTCGCAGTATCCATGCAACTGCTACGCCCGTAATACCCCATGATCGAGCCAGGAAGAACAGCATCACTAGATAGACAGGAAGCTCCATCAGATGGATTTTGGCGGTTAGGTCAGGTCGTCCAACGCTTTGCAGATGGGCAAAGGGCACATGCGCCATGCTGTTAACCAGCACCGCAACGGCCAGCAGCCGCGCGACCGAGGCGCTGTTGTGGGCAAAGTCGCTGCCCAGCCAAAGGGCCAATCCTTCATGGGCAAAAATCACAAGAACCAGAGTGAGAGGGAGCAGGAAAACAAAAATATATTTGACTCCGCTCTCATAAAGGAAAGCCAGCCGAGCACGATCGACGGAATTTGTGGCTGAAAATGCCGGGAACAAGACACCGATGAGGGCACTGGAAATCAGCCACAGCTTTGTTACGACTTCATATGGAATGGAATAATACGCTACGGCGGCAATGGAAATGATGCTGCCAATCAGGAAACGGTCAAAGGTGACCATAAGCGGCCCCAGTACGTTGCTCACTGTCATCCAGCCGCCAAAGAGGAACAAAGGCTTGACCGAAGGAACATGAAATCCGAAACCGCGACGTAAACCGGGCAACACGTGGAAGCAAGCCCATAAATGGGCAGCGCAGGCAAGAATCCTCCCCAACACAAGCACCGCAATAATGGGAATCAAGCTGTGAGTAAATGGCAAAAGGGCAACCGGTCCAAGATAACTAAAAATACCCATGGGAACACGGATGGCGGTTGCCAAACGGAAATGCTGCACAGCCTCAAGTACTCCGCGGAGTCCTGCCGTCAACACGACGATGGGGACGGCGGCGCCCAGCCAGTAAAACGAACCTAGAGCCTCATGGGAAAGCGAAGCCGGAACCTTTAGGAGCCGCTCCACCAAATAAGGCGCAAGAAGAAAAGTTAAAAGCGCGCCGACTATTCCCAGGGCGGTCATAAGGGAAAGAGAGGTCCAGACCAGTGATGCGACTTCAGACTGCCGTCGCTGCGCGATTCTTTCCGCCACCAACTTGGTCAGCGCCCGCGAGAGCCCAAGATCGAACAGGCTGAAATAACCAATCAGAACCCATGCAAGGCTCATGATTCCAAGACGTTCAGTGCCCAAACCGCGCTTGAGCATGGGCAAACACACCACTGCCACCACTACTGGAAAGCAATTGCCGAATAGGTTCCACAGAGTATTGCCGGCAAGTGAGCGTCCGCTGGGGACAGCAACATCGAAGGACGTGGTCTCCGGATCAAGGTTCTCGGATGCTGGAGATATTTCTTGGGGGATAATCTTCATTCTTTATCTGCTGCGCTAGACGATGAAGGGCGCGGGCATTTGCCTCTTCCCGGAGGTTTCCATTTTTGCAATCTCCAATTCTTCGCGGACCATTTCGGTCACGAGTTCGTCAAACGTAGTGCGAGGGCTCCAGCCAAGTTTTTCCCTCGCCTTTGCCGCGTTCCCGAGAAGGTTTTCGACTTCTGCGGGTCGAAAATAGCGAGGATCAATAGCCACAATACGCTCCCCGGTTGTGACATCAAAAGCCACTTCATCCTGCCCTTTCCCTTCCCAGCGAAGGCTGATCCCCAGCTTCTGCGACACGGCACAAACGAAATCGCGGACGGAATGCTGCTTCCCGGTGGCGATCACATAATCCTCAGGGCGGTCCTGTTGCAGCATGAGCCACATCGCTTCCACGTAATCGCGGGCGTGGCCCCAATCCCGTCTGGCCTCTAGATTGCCGAGATAGAGGCAGTCCTGAGCCCCGAGCTGAATGCGCGTTAGAGCGCGGACGATCTTGCGCGTAACAAACGTTTCGCCGCGCACGGGCGACTCGTGGTTGAAGAGAATTCCACTGCAAGCGTAAATGCCGTACGTTTCACGATAGGTCGCAGTAATCCAGTGGGCATAAAGCTTGGCAACGCCATACGGCGACCGCGGATAAAAGGCCGTGGTTTCACTCTGGGGAACTTCCTGGGCCTTGCCAAACATCTCTGACGTTGATGCCTGATAGAAGCGCGTCTTGCCGTGAAGGCCCAAACTGCGGATCGCTTCCAGCACGCGCAACGGACCAAGCGCGTCAGATTCCACGGTGTATTCAGGCTGCTCAAACGATACAGCTACGTGGCTTTGGGCCGCAAGGTTATAAAATTCATCGGGCTCCACCATTTGTATTGTGCGCTTCAGGCTGCTGAAGTCAGTCATGTCACCATAATGGAGAAAAAAGCGGCAGCCTTCAGCGTGTGGGTCCTGAATCAGATGGTCGATTCTCCTGGTATTGAATGAAGATGATCGACGCCTGATACCGTGGACTTCATAGCCCTTTTGAAGAAGAAGCTCCGCGAGATAGGAACCGTCCTGGCCGGTTACACCAGTGATTACTGCCCGCTTAAGCGCCATGCTGCGTCTCCATCTTTATGCCTGTGTGACAACACGCCGGATCACAGGCACAGGAGGGCTTCTTCCTGTTTCCTGGACTTGGGCCTTCCTATTGTAAGTGAGCAAGAGCTTTGTACGCGGCGATGCAGGCACGGTTACTGAAAGAATCTCCAGCGTGGTAAGCAGGTGGCCAGCTATCTGGGGCTGATTGCCCGAGAGCACAGCTCCGCCGGCAAGCAGCGGCTGGGCGGAATCAGCAAGCAGAGCAACCGACTTATGCGCATGCTGCTGGTGGAGCAAGAAAAACCGGCTGGCCCCGAAGGTCAGCCGGCGAATCCGAGCAAGATGAGGAGCTATTTTGGCGGCTGTTGCGGCTGCTGTGCCGGGGCGGTTGACTCCTGCAAGGCATTTTTGTTGGGCATGATTCCGGGGACGTTAGGCTCAGTCTTGACGTTGCCGGTAACCGCTTCGTCGATTTTGATGTTGTAGCGGTCAAGGGTTTGTGCGGTGTCACGATCAAGCTGCACGCGCGCCTTGGCGTAATTGGTCATGGCGGTTACCAGAGTGGACTCAGCCTGGGCGAGGTCGCGCTCATCCTGCAGGACAGCGAGATAGGTGGAAGCGCCGAGATTATATTTTTTCTGTTCGGCATCCAGGGTTTGCGCAGCCAAGTCACGCGCCTTCTGCGCCGCCACTACGCTGGCGCGGTTATTTTGCAGCGTGAAAACGTCATTACGAATACCGATACTAATGGTGTTTTCCACGGTCTTGAGCGATAGCTGGGATTGCCGATACTCCAGCATCGCGCGAACCTGGGTGGCTTCCGCTATGCGATTGCCCAGAGGAATCTGAATGTTGATCTGAACGCCTTTGTCCGGGCCGCTGCTGTTGAAGAGATTGCCGAAGGCGCTGGTAAATCCTCCGCCCAGGGAAGCCGGCACTGGATTAGGCGCCAGCGGATTGGGCACGCCTGAGAGGGCAGACGCTCCATAAAATGCGACCAGATCAATCACAGGCAGCAGGCCGTTATTGACGCCTTTGATGTTGATCTCATTATTTTGCAGCGTGATCCTTTGCTGCTTGTAGTCAGGGCGATTTGCGAACGCCGTCTGAATCAGTTGCTCAACGGGCGGAAGGTCCTCCTGTTCGGGGACCTGGACCGTATCCGTGGGGATGACTTCTGCCTGAACCAGAACGGAGTTTCCCGGCAAGCTGCGCGTCAAAGCATTCTTCATGACTAATTGCTGGAGCTGAAGATTTGTCCTGGAGGCGATGAGGGCCTGCTCAGCCGAGGCAACGGAACTCTGTGCGCGAACCACGTCCAAAGGCGCCAGAGTGCCGATTTCGACCTGTTTCTGGTTATCTGAAAGCGTCTTTTGGGCCAGAGCCAGCGAACGCTCATTTACACGATAAGCTTCATAGGCGTTTACCAGGTCCCAGTAAATGTTTTCGATCTGGCTGACCGTCGAAATTACCTGCTGGCGAAAGCCTTCTTCAGTAATCTTCTTGTTATTTCGTGCCGTACGGAGGAAACGCAAATTCAGGCTGCGTCCGAATCCCTGAAGCAGATGCTGCCGGACAGAAGCGCGGAAGGTGCTCGACAAAAAAGGATTGAAAGCGATTTGCGTACCGTTGGTGGATTGTCTCTGGTTGTTGAAGGTAACCTGAAACGCCGTACCGGGGGAAAATCCCTGCGAGTAAGTGAGATCACCAGTGGTGGTATGCGACTGGGCCAGCGGGATGGTGACCGTTGAACCAGAGCCCAAACCAGACAGCAAACCGAAGTTGCTGGGAGAAGAAGTTTGCTCAATAGCAAACGTGCCCGTAATCAACGGATCAAAGCTGTCCGGCTGCGGCCCAGCGCCGCTGGTGCTGCCGACGAAACCACCCGCTCCAACGCCCGCGCCGCCTGCGCCGGCCGTGGTGCCGCCCGCGCCGGCGCCGCTGATTCCAGATCCTACGCCCCCCTGGCCTCCGCCCGGAGTATTAGAAACAACGCCTGAGTTCACGCCCAGGAAAGAGCCGCCGGCCTTGGTGCGTAGAATGTCGGTATCCGCAATCGGCAAGTTGTACCGAGCGACGGCAATATCAAGATTATCCGCGAGGGCAATTGCGATTGCGTCATTGAGTGAGAGCATCAGCTTCCCATTTTGGACAAGCTGCTCTATTTTCGGCGCGTTGGTGAAAGCCGGGGGTGGCACGTCCCGGGGGATATACCGCGCAAAGGGGTTCGGCAGCAGTGGCCTGGACTTGGAATAATCCACATCCGTGGGCTGCGGAAGGCTTCTTACTTGCGGAGCCTCTGGCAACGGAGCCTTGCCAGGCTGAGACTGAGCACCCTGCTGCGGTGTTGTCGGCTGCTGACTCGCCCCAGGCGCTCCCGATTGCTGGCTCCCACTCGCCGCTGGCTGCTGTTCTCCAACTGGCGTCGCCTGCATTGAAAGCCCAGTATTTGCCTGTTGCGCCACTGCCGGAAAAGTCAGTAAACACACCACCGAAACCACTTTTCTAACAACATTACTGCGGATAAATCCTACAGACATTCTTTTTCTCCAGATCTCATTAACTCGCCTGATTGGTAATTTATAGAGACTGTAATTCTCAGGTTCCGTCACCTGTTCTCATTAAGATACGCAGGAACACCCTCTGCGGTTCCAGATTCAAAAACAGTCAGTGTTGCGGAAACCCGTTAGTATATCGGCTCAGTGCTGCTTTAGGCGTTAAAAAGTGTTGGGGAACCCGACTTGCGAAATCTCAAACTAACGCTTGCTTATGATGGCCATGACTTTGCCGGCTGGCAGGTCCAGCCTGACCGACTGTCCGTTCAGGGGACGCTGGTGTCCGCTTTCGAACACCTCACCGGCGAAAAAACCCTCCCGCAAGGCTCTGGCCGCACCGATGCCGGTGTCCACGCGCTCGCTCAAATTGCCAGCGTCACCACCAATTCTCCCATTCCGGTCGACAATCTGGTTCGCGCTTTAAATGACATACTTCCCCGCTCCATACGCGTTCTTGCCGCGGAAGAAATGCCGCCTGAATTCCATGCGCGCCGCTCGGCTGTCGCCAAAACTTACCGCTACCACATCTATCGAGGAGCAATTTGCTCGCCATTCCAAGCGCGCTATGTTTACCACCATCCTTATCCGCTCGACGAATCGCGCATGATCCAGGCCGCCGCTCTCGTCCGGGGCGAGCATGACTTCACCAGCTTCGCCGCCGTCGACCCAGAAAAACGCAAAGAAGCTCTTGCACCCGATCAAGAAAACTTTGCGGCAAATGCTGGACTTGAACCCGATGATGCCGAGCTTGAAACAAACAGTACGGACCGTGAGCCGAAGCAAGCTGGGTCGCACAAGCCTGGATCGAAAAAACTTGGCCTTGAACCCAACAACGTCCGCACCATTTTCCAATCCCAGTGGCAGCGCCACGCCGAAGAATTGATCTACACCGTACGTGGCAACGGATTTCTCCACCACATGGTGCGCAACCTGGTCGGGACGTTTCTAATGGTTGGCAAAGGCAGCCTCACCGTCGCAGATGTCCGACGCATTCTTGAACTGCGTGACCGCTCCGCCGCGGCTGCGACCGCTCCCGCCAGCGGACTGTTTCTGGTGAGTGTCGAGTACTAACATCCATCACGGAAACAGGAAAAAAACAAAAGACTTTAATCACAAAGGACACGAAGGAGCACAAAGGGAAGACAATCAAGCGCTTTTCTGATCCGGTTTCATCCTTTCCGCGGTAAGGTTTTGGTTTTCGGTGTCTCCGTGTTAGGTTTTCCTGATCAGCGTTCATCCGCGCAAATCGGCGGTAATTTTGCCTTCCTCCACTTCCTCCTTTCCTCCGTGTTTCAAGGTTTTGTTTTTCCTGAAATGTCATCAGTGTGGGACGCAACGCAGCGAAACGCGCGCAAAAATTCTATGCCGCGTCTAAGTGTGGAGTACAAATACAGCGCTATTTAACCCGTGCCACGTGCAGCTTCGTCTTCAGGTCGTCGGCAATCTGCTTGCTGTGGAAGCGGCCATTCTCGATGAAAATCTCGCTCGTTTTGGAACCCGACACAACGCATCCCGCCACATAGATGCCCGGCACATTGCTTTCGAATGTCTGCAAATCGCACACCGGCCTCATCTCCGGGCGCGTCAACTCAATCCCCACAGACTCCAAAAATTCGTAATCCGGATGGTAGCCCGTGAGCGCAAACACAAAATCATTTTTCAGCACGCGCTCGCCTTCGGGCGTGTTCAGCCACACTTCTTCCGGCCTGATCTCCAGCACGCAGCTGTTAAAGTACGCGGCCACCTCGCCGTTCTTGATCCGATTTTCAATATCCGGCTTGATCCAGTACTTCACGTTGCGGTGAATCTCCGGCCCGCGATGCACCATGGTCACGCGCGATCCGCGCCGCCACAGCTCCAGCGCCGCAATGGACGCGGAATTTTTCGCGCCAATGATAAGCACGTCCATATCAAAATATGGATGCGGGTCTTTGTAGTAGTGCATCACCTTGGGCAGGTCCTCGCCCGGTATTCCCAGATAGTTCGGACGGTCGTAATAGCCCGTGGCCACCACAATCTTCCGCGCCACATATTCGTGGTCGTTGCCGTGCAGGTCCTGCGTCTCCACCTTGAATGCGCCGTCATAGCCGGTCACGCTCGCCACGCGCTGATACTGGCGCACGTCCAGCCGGTAATGCTGCGCCACGTTCCGGTAATACTCCAGTGCCTCAGAGCGGTTGGGCTTCTGGTTGGCCGTGGTGAATGGGATGTCGCCAATTTCCAGCAGCTCCGGCGTGGTAAAGAAAACCATATTCGCCGGATAGTGAAACAGCGAGTTCACCAGGCAGCCCTTGTCCACCATTACTGAGGTAAATCCGGCGCGCTGCGCCTCAATGGCGCACGCCATGCCGGTAGGGCCGGCTCCAATCACCAGCACGTCAAAGTGGTCGCCTTTGTGATCCATCAGAATTTCATTTTACAGGGGGATGGTTAAAAAAAATCTACCACTGAGGCACGGAGACCCGGAGAAAACAGCAACAGGTAGTCTTAGTGCCCTCTCGTAGCCATCTTTTAGATCAGTGTCATCAGTGTGAATCAGTGGTAAGTTTTGGATTTTACTTTTGGATTTTAGTTTTGGGTCTTCAGTTTTGGGTTTTCAATTTCGGCGATCTTTGGCAATTCCGACGATGCTGGCAATCTCTTCTGATATCAGTGTCATCAGTGTGAATCACTGGTAAAGGTTTGCGGAAAAAGCTCTGGGCTCGTCGCTAACTGCTGAAGGCTGAGTGCTCGCAAACATGGTGATTTTAGCAATCTTTGTGTTCCTTCGTGTCCTTTGTGGTTACGTTCTTTGCTTTTCTCCGTGTCTCCGTGCCTCCGTGGTGAAGATTGGTTTTATCCGATCCTCTCCAGCGCTTGCTCCACATCGGCCACCAGATCTTCAATCGCTTCGAGCCCGGTGTACAGACGCACCAATCTGCTGCCATATGCCGGTCGCTTGGGCGACTGCAAATCGTACGTCATTACAAGACTGGTAACGCCGCCCCAGCTATAGCCGATCTTGAACAGCCGTAGCGCATCCACGAACGCCAGCACCTGCGCTTTGCTGTATTTCGGTTTGAACACCACGGAAAACAATCCTGAGGAACCGGTGAAGTCGCGCTTCCACAGTTCGTGCCCGGTACAGGAAGGCAAAGCGGGATGCAGAACGGTTTCAATTTCCGGGCGACTGCTCAGCCATTGCGCCAGCGCCAGCGCATTCTGCTCCACGGCCTTGAGCCGCACTGCCATGGTCTTCATGCCGCGCAGCGCCAGGCTGCAATCGTCGGGCGACGCGGCGCAACCCAGCACCTGGTGCGTCTCGCCCATACGCTCATAAATTTCCCGCGCAGGCATCTTCGCATTCCCATTTCGCGAAGCCACTTGCGAATCCATCTGCTCCGGCCGCACCGTGACCGAGCCCAGCAAAAGATCACTATGTCCGCCAACATATTTGGTCAGCGCCTGCATGGTCACGTCCATGCCGTGAGCAAACGCGTCCAGGTAAATGCCCGCGGCCCATGTATTGTCCAGCACAGCCAGCGCGCCGTGATCATGCGCCGCCTGCGCGATAGCGGGCAGGTCCTGCACTTCCATGGTGATGGATCCCGGACTCTCACACCATACCAGCCGCGTGTTTGGGCGGAACTCTGAGCGGATGCCGGCGCCCGCATCCGGCGGATAATAACTTACCTCAACCCCAAAGCGCCGCAGCACCCCATTGGAAAACATTCTGTTGGGCCCGTAAATGCTTTCCGGCAGCAGCACGTGGTCCCCGGCTTTGAGCAGCGCCAGATGGATCAGCGAGATTGCCGCCTGTCCACCGGGAGTGATAAACGTGCGAAAACCTTTTTCCAGTTCGCAGATTTTCGCTGCCAGTTCCAACGCGGTGGGCGTGCCGTAAAGCCCATACGTGTAGCCGATATCAAACTGGTTCCAGCGGTCACTTGCGTCGGCAGCATGTTCAAACACAACGGTCGATCCGCGATAGACGGGTGTCGCCAGCGCGCGAAAGCCTTCCGGCACGGTTGCGTCAGAATGGATGAGTTTGGTCTTCCAATCTTTTGGCTTTATGTTTTTGCTGCTTGCGTCTTTCTTATTGGCCATGCTTGGAATTGTAAGGCTGTCGCCTTGATGCGCGACAGCGAGGCAAACCAATGCGCCTCGACGCTCGTGTAGCACAGCCGCCCTCGGCTGTGGTCTTGGCGCTTTGAATTGAATCTAGAGATGTTCGGTTACGCCCGGGACCTGCCAGCCATCGTATTCGCCATTGAATTCGTTCGCAAGCAGGTCAAGCTCAGTCTGCAGCGCGTTCAGATTCTCGATTGCTCCCGGCTGCCGCACCTGCAACTGCACTTTCTCTATCTCGGCGTTCAAACTCACCGATTCAATTGTCCACCCACGCTCTTGCAGCCGCTGGGCCGCGCGGTCGGCGTCAGACTGGTCAGAGAAAAAGAAATAGTGGTCAAGATGAGTGGCGTTGCTCAGTGCTTCGTCCAGCTTCTCGTCAGCCTCTGTCCGTTTTGGGCTGGGCGTTAGGAAAGATAGGATGCCTTCAAACATAGTCTTTTTCTTTGATGATACAACGGCTGTTCGCGACTGGCTTTGTCGGCCCGCGTCACTCACGGTTGTTCGCTGCGAGCTGGACGCGGCCCATTTCAGAAGGCCGGCGGGCCACGTTATAATCGTTAGTTTTGCGTCACTTCGCGATTGCATACGCATTCCGCACTCATAAAGAGGAACAGCATGGCCCAGCAATTTCGCCAGGAAAAAGATTCTATCGGCATCAAGGAAATTCCCGCCGACGTTTATTATGGCGTGCAGACCGCGCGCGCCGTGGAGAACTATCCGATCTCCGGAATGCGCGCTCACCCCACGTTGATTCGTGCTATCGGCATGGTGAAATATGCCGCCGCGCAAGCCAACAAAGAGCTTGGCCTGGTTGATGACAAACGTGCTGACGCGATTATGCACGCGGCCAAAGAAGTGGTTGACGGCAAGTGGGACGCGTCGTTTGTTGTCGATGTGTTTCAGGCCGGCGCGGGCGTGAGCTTTCACATGAACTCCAATGAGGTCATCGCCAATCGCGCTACGGAACTCATGGGCGGCAAACTGGGCGAATACACGGTCCATCCCAACGATCACGTAAATTACGGTCAGTCCACCAATGATGTTTTTCCCACCGCAATGCGGGTGGCGACGCTGCTGGAGTTGGAAAAACTTTACCCGGTGCTCGACGCGCTGGCCGCCGCCTTTGAGGCCAAGGCCAAGGAATTTCACGGGATCATGAAGTCGGGCCGCACGCACATGCAGGACGCCGTCCCAATCCGCCTCGGGCAGGAGTTCGCGGCCTACGGCATCTCTATTCGCAAAGCCATCAACGACATTCGCCATGCCGGAGACTCGCTGCGCGAGCTCGGGCTGGGCGGCTCCGCCGTTGGCACCGGCATCAACACTCATCCAGACTATCGCGCGAAAGCAGTAGCCAACCTGGCAAAAATCTCCGGGCAGAAACTTGCGCCCGCCGCCGACATGCGCTGGGCCATGCAATCCAACGCGTCCATGGCGCAGGTTTCATCGTCGCTGCGCAATCTCGCGCTGGAAGTGATTCGCATTTCCAATGACCTGCGCTTGATATCTTCGGGGCCCAACACCGGCTTTGCGGAAATAAACCTGCCAGGCCTTCAGCCGGGATCTTCCATCATGCCGGGCAAAATCAATCCCGTAATGCCTGAGCTGGCGGCGATGGTTTCATTCCAGGTTGTCGGTAATGACGCCGCTGTAGCCATGGCAGTTCAGGCCGGACAGCTTGAATTGAACGTCATGATGCCGACCATGGCTTACAACGTCCTGCAATCCATTTCTATTCTCACCAACATGCTGCGCGTCTTTACCGATAAATGCGTAAAGGGACTCACTGCCAACGAAAAGCGCAATGCCTTTTACGCTCAAAGCACCGTCTCGCTGGCGACCGCGCTCAATCCCTACATCGGCTACGCCAAGGCCGCTGAAATTGTGAAAGAGTCTGTCGCCACCGGCCGCTCGATCATCGACATTGCCCGCGACAAGAAATTGCTCAGTGAACAGGAGATCGCGGAAATTCTCGATCCAGTCAGTATGACTGAGCCGCAGTATCCCAAAGACGCGGCCAAGCGGCGGGATGATATTACGGGCAAGAAATAGCAATCAGCAGTCAGCACTCAGCATTCAGTTCCTGATCAGACTCGCTCTGAATCGTCTTTCCGGATGAGAGAAGCGAGCATGCGTTTTACGTCTTCGACTTGTGGCTTGTCGGGGCTTGCTGAGTGCGAGTGCTGAATGCTTCTTGCTCAGCACGCCCACCTCAACAACGTCGCTCCCACGGTAAATCCTGCGCCCACCGCCGCAATCAACACCAGATCGCCTTTCTTCAACCGGCCTTGCTGACGTGCGCTCTCCAGCGCCAGGGGAATTGTTCCCGCCGTGGTGTTTCCGAATTCGTCAATGTTGATAATGATGCGGTCTTCCTTTAGCCCCAGCCTGTCGGCCGCCGACATAATGATTCGCTTATTCGCCTGATGCGGCACAAACAGCGCCACGTCAGAGCCCTTAAATCCGTTGCGCGTCAGCACCGTCTCTGAAGCTTCGGCCATCTTGCGGACAGCGTACTTGAACACCGCCTGCCCATCCTGATGGACATAATGCATCTTCTTCTCCACCGTCTCATGTGTCGTTGGATTACGGCTGCCTCCGCCGGGCATAAACAGTGAACATGCCCCGGCCCCATCTACTTCATGGATAAAGTCGATCACATAATTGTCGTCGGTAGCTGGTTCAACCAGGACCGCGCCTGCTCCATCGCCAAAGATGATGCACGTGGCGCGATCTTGATAGTTAATGATGGAGGTCATCACGTCCGCGCCAATCGCGAGCACCCGCTTATGCGCGCCGGATTCCACGAATTTCACCGCCGTCTGCAGCGAGTACACAAAGGCGGAACAGGCCGCTGAAATGTCATAGCCCCAGGCGCCCTTGGCCCCAATCTTGTCCTGGACGATGCAGGCTGTGGCCGGAAAAAGCATGTCCGGCGTTACTGTGCCTACGAAAATCGCCTCTATCTCGGTGGCGGGAATGCCGCGCTCCTGCAATGCTTTTTGCGCAGCTTCAATTGCCAGATCGGACGTGGCCACTCCCTTGTCCACAATGTGCCGTTGCCTGATTCCAGTGCGTTCAATGATCCACTCATTGGAAGTCTCGACCATTTTTTCCAGGTCGGCATTCGTCAAAAGGCGCGGTGGGACATAAGTTCCAAGAGCTGAGATTTTCGCGCGGACAAGATTGGCCAAAAATGTTCTCCAAGTCAGTTTATGTGTAAAACCAATATTGTAAGTGGTTTTAGAAATGAGCGGTAGCAGTACAGAGATTCGGATGGGTGATCAACTTGAATCAATTTTGTTCCCCTACCAAAGTTCGTCATCCTGAGGTCCGTAAACGAGCAAGCGTCTTCTTCAGCTTGCGAGTAGGACTGAAGGACCTTGTGCTTTGTTCCGAATAAAGCTGCGCCATTAAATCCAAAACTCAGCCATCACTTGCGATTGGATGGATGGACGCTCAATTTTGAAAGATCTTTGAGAATGCATCCCGACGCGCCATGAGCGAGAGAACGTGCACTGGTCAGCATGTGAACAGAGCCAGAGGGAGCTTGCGTTTGCGTGTTCACAGATAAGCAAAGGACGTGCCTACCGTCCGAAGTGAAAACCAGAAACAATCCATTCGGGAAGGAATGCCTTGCATAAAACGAGAATCAGGAAGATTGCAGCAAGGCTCCAGAGCAGCTTTTTCATAGAAAAAGTTATACCGGGTACCCCGCTGCACACGCACTAGCCCGTTACCGTTGCTTCCTTCCGGACCTGGCGGGATTGGCGGGATTGCGTCGCGCGGGACCCGGCATTT
>DASXJO010000646.1:0-2904 GCA_036497385.1 Candidatus Angelobacter sp.
CGGCCATGGCCCATTTACTTCGATGCGCCGCTGGCCGTCCCACCTCTCCACAAAATTTTTGAGCGCATGCTCCCACTGTTTGCGTTTGGCGCGCGGCACCAGAAACGTGGCCTGCCACAACAGGTTGGGCTGCGCTCCGCTTACCTTGCCGCTGGGTGCGGAATCCGTGGCAATCTTGCCCAGCGCCGTTGCCAGCTCCTGTAATTCCTTGTCATTGCGTTCGGGACGTTTCTTTAATCGCGCCGCTTTCTGCTGCAAATATTCTTTGCCGGAGCTCGCTTCCGGCAGGGCGACCGCGGTGACCTGCCGCTCCGCAAAGACCTTTACGCCCCATTCGTCACCGCCCGCGACACGGGCAAAAACTTTCTTGAGTGCGGCTTTTCTTCCAAGGACATCCTTAAGGAGCGCTGGTTCACCGGAAAATACAGTTCCGAAGCGGGCCGGAACAATCGCCATCTGCTCAGCCACTTCGCCTACGACTTGCTGATGGCGAACGCCGTGGAGCGCCAGCCACTCAAGATTTTCCATGTTGCGCTCGACGGCATCGGCAAAGCTCGCCTGATCCACCTGACAAACCCAGCAAAGAAAGTCACCACACTCAAGCGGCTGTACGGGATGCAGGCCGTCAATGCCGACGCTGCCCACTTTGGCAGGTTTCTTTGACGCCGCAGATGCAGGCGCTTCAGAAATTCCATAAAGATAGAGCGCGCGAGTGCCTGCTATTTTTCTGTTTGAATTTGCCATAACTCGCCGGTAAATTTCTTCAGCTTCGCCGCGCCCGCAATTTCCGCGGGAAAATCCCGCACCAGATACAAATTATGATCGCCGTATTTCTTTTGCAATGTCTGCAATGTTACTGCCTGCCAGCTTTGCGCGCGACGGCAAGTCTTGCAGCCGGAATCGGAGTCAAGCAGGACGCGGTTCACGAACACAGAATCCACCACAACGCCAATTTCCTTGATCGCGGCCAGAAGCCGCTGTGTTTGCCGATCAGGCACAGGCTCCGGCAACATAACTGCCCAGGCGCGGCTCTGCCTGGCATCACGCATCAACTCCAGCAATCTCCGCACCCGCTGCCCTAGTCCAGCCAATTCCACGGCTACATCCTGGGCGAGGGCTAGTGTACGGTGCGCAGCCAGGCTTTTCAATAAAAGGCGCGACCACAGCAGAATGCGGTCCGGCATTCGCAACAATTCCAGCGCATGGCCAGTAGGCGCCATATCAATGAATACATTGCCGTGTTTGGCTTCCAATAGATCAAGAATGCGAAAGATGGCAAAGACTTCGTCGACTCCGGGAGGGACCACGTCCATGAGCGCGGCGAAGACTTCTTTTTCAAAAGTGAGATCAACATGCAAGCCGCCGGATTGCATGCTGGTTCCGGCGGAAAGCTGCTGTTTGATGCGGGCAGCCCAGCGGCGAAACTCAAAGACCGCATCCATCTCCATTGCGCCCAGTCCGGGATCGCCCAGGACAGAAACCATCTGGTCGCCAATTGGTTTCTGAAAGATGTCATCGAGCGATGGCGCAGGATCAGTGGAGCACACGGTGACGTGGACATCCTTATTCAGCGACCTTGAATGGAAGGCGAGCGCGGCCGTGACCGTGGTTTTGCCCACACCGCCTTTGCCCAACGTGAACGATAGCCGGGTTTTCGCGGCAGGCCATTGGGTCTTTGCGAACTTGAGTTTAAGTTTTGAAGCTTTGGGGGGCGGGGCGGCGAGGTTGACATGTACGCCGGCAAAGACCGTATCGCCAAAGCGCTGCAACTGACGAGGGCCGAGCAGAGGATTGCCGGGATCGATGCCGATCAATCTGGGTACACGCGGAAATTTTTGTTTTAGAAACTGGACAGCCTTTTTACCTTGAAGAACGCGGGCGCGGCAACGCGGGCACTTCCCTGCCGACACGACTACGCGATTCAGGACGATGCCGCCCAAACGCATCTCCGCAGCCGATTCCCTAAGCGCGTCCACGCAGCGCACCGCTTCATTGAGCGAGAAAGTTTCCGGCGAGGTCACTAGCAGGACTTCAGCCTGCTCCGCGCTGAAGGCTTCTTTTACCTGCCTGACCGTGGCTTGCCACTTTTCCAGAAAGCCGTGGGCAGGATTGGATGTCCGTCCGCCGAAGCGCTGCGCCAGCAGCTCATCGCGGCTGGAAGCCACCTCAAGAAAATTCAGGAAGCGCTGAAAATGTCCCGGCAGTTCAAACAGCCGCAACGTGTGTCCAAACGGAGCGGTATCGACCACGATGTGATCGTGCTCGCCGCTTTCCAGCATGTCGCGCAACGCAAGCAATCCAGCGACTTCAGACATTCCAGGCAGCGTTGTATCCAGCAGCGGCGCAATTTCTTCGCGGTTGAAGAACGTGCCATTTTCAACAATATTGAGAATGCCTTCACGATTGCCTTCAAGAAACTTCTTGAACTCGCGGTCGCTATCAATCTGCCAGATGGAGACTTTGCCTTTAATACCGGCAAGCCGATGCGGGCCGGCTTTGTCTTTCACCTCCAGCATGTCGGCCAGGGAGTGCGCAGGATCGGTGGACATGAGCAGCGTCGATTGGCGAGGGTGGCGCGCGGCAAGATGCAGTGCCAGCGCGCAGGAGACAGTCGTCTTCCCTACGCCGCCCTTTCCCACTACAAAAGTCAGCTTAGCCACAGAGTGATTGTAAGCGGAGAACCCTTTCGCCGCAGATTTACGCAGATGAGCGCAGATTGGGAACAGATGTTGGGTTATGTGAATTCATGGCCGATGCAGGCAGAAATTTAAAGGACGATTTACGAACCAAAACCGCCGATCAGCAGTAAGGAAATGAATTCTGGACATGGCAAGAACTTTGATTTTCTGATCTGCGTTCATCTGCGCAATCTGCGGCAAAACTATCTTCCGCCCAGACGAAATT
>DASXJO010000647.1:0-11124 GCA_036497385.1 Candidatus Angelobacter sp.
CGTCGGAGACTCAATCCCGTGGTCCACGGCATTGCGTACCAGGTGGGCCAGCGGCTCCGCCAGCATGTCCAAAATGCTCTTATCCAGATCAGTGTCCTGGCCGGTCGCCACCAGATTCACTTCCTTGCCGCAGGACTTGGCCACGTCTCGCACCACGCGGGGGAATCTGCGAAAAAGATGTTCCACCGGGACCATGCGGATCTTCATGACGGACTTTTGCAGGTCGTTCATGATCCGCGCCTGGAACGCCATGGCGTCAGAGAACCGCATTTTCAAGGGATCTTTAGGATGATGCCTTTCAAATTCGTTGATCGCCTGGTGCAGCATGCTCTTGGCGATAATCAATTCGCCCACCAGGTTGAGCACGGAATCAATCTTTTCCGCGTCCACGCGCAGAAGCGTCTCTGACATGCTGGCAAAGCTTGCGGGCTGCGTGTCATTCGCTGTTTGCGAATTGCCGGTCTCCGCGCTTGGTACTGCAACTTTATGGAGAGTTGCAGCCGGCTGTGCCGGTGTTTCTTCCGCCAGGATGGCAGTCTCGGTTTCATCCTCCTGCAGAGCGGTTACGTGCTTCACAATATCCAGCACATCGTCCGCCGGCTCCTGAGTCTGCCCTGCTTTTTGTACCAGGACTTCTGCAACAACTGACGGGATGCGGCACTTTTTCGCAATCCACTCCTCGGAGTTGTCGCTGGCAATGGCTGCTTCTACCACATCCAGATCGTGATTCAGCGTGCTTTGGTCCGGCGCAACGGCCAGCAACTTGCCGCAATCCTGTAGCACATTGCGTATCAACTGCATTGCCGCGCCCCGCATTGGGCATTGCGGTTCAATGGAAAACGCCACGTTGTAAACGGTTTCTCCGCGGCGCAACGCGTCCGCCACAACCATCTGCTCGTACTCGCTCCAGACAAAACGCGCCTGCAACTTGAAACGCACCGTATTGGCTGGCTTTTTGGTAAGCGAGATGATCTGCTCTTTCAGCTCTTCTCCTGCCGGCGGTTGCAGGCTACCGCGATACGCCGAGAGCATGGAACTGAACGTATCGGCGGCAATCAGTACCACTTCCGCCAAAGCTGCTTTGCTCACGGCGGCAATATCGGGACGCAAAACGTCTTCCAGTTCGTGTGCCAGTTCGCTCAGTTCGGTGTAGCCGCAAGCCGCTGAGTCGCCTTTCAGGGTATGGACTGTGCGCCGCACCTGGCGTAATACCTCTTCATCTTCCGGACGCTTCTCCAGCTCCAGTCCTTCTTCATTGAGTGTCTGCAACAGCTCTGTTGCGCTCTCAAAGAAGAGTTCGCGAAGCTCAGCCGCGTGATCGTCGGAGAAAAAGTTCACCCCGCCACCTCAATACGCTGATACGCCGTGCCGTTGTTCTGGTGCAACATCTTGTATTTGTCTGACAGGCCAAAAAGGCTTTCTGCATGCCCAATAAATAGATAGCCCTCGGGATTTAGGCAGCGATAGAGCTTTTCTACCAGGCGCTTCTGCTCGGCTTCGTCAAAGTAAATCATTACGTTCCGGCAGAAAATTACGTCATTGCGCTGCGGCAGAAACTCCGTCTTCAAATTGTGAAAGTCGAAATGGACCAGGTCTTTCAGGCCCCGCTTCACTGCATATCGGTCGCCCAGTTTGTCGAAATATCGCAGCCGGTACGCGTAGTCCACGGATTCCATCTGGTTTTCGGAATAAAGGCCCTCTTGCGCGGTGCGCAATACCGTGTAATTGATGTCAGAAGCCAGTATCTCCACTTTCCACGGTGGTGGAATCAGCGGCTTGGGGCTGGGCATTTCAAACGGCAGAGGGTTGCGTAAGTAGTAATATGCCAGTGCATCGCAGACCTGCATGGCCAGCGTGTATGGCTCTTGTCCCGTGGAACATCCCGCGCACCACAGGCGCAGGCTCCAGTCGCGGCGCTCCTGTTTCCGCTTTAAGAGTTCTTCCAGCACGTTTTTCTGGAACAATTCAAGTTGCGGTTTGTTGCGAAAGAAGCTGGTTTCATTCACCGTGAGATTTTCCACCAGCGCGCTCATCTCCGCCTTGCCCTGGTAGCTGGTGAGCAGGCGATAGTAAGCGTAAAAGGTATCCAACCCGCAGATTTTCAGCCTGCGTTGCAGGCGGTCCTGTAGAAAATGGGCCCGCCGTTCATCAAAGTACATGCCGCATTCCTGATATACCAGCGTTTGCAGCAGCTTGTATTCCGGTTCACTGATTTGGATTTGAACGCTCGGTGTGGCCATGGTTTCCGTTTTCGTCCTGGGTGCCGCTTACAATCCAGCAAAAGCCGCTGCTGCGCGTGGTTCACTCACTTCCCCCATCCGCCGCAGTTCGCCCTTTTGCAGGATCCTGTTCAGGTCAATCAAAATGATCAGCCGGCCGTTCAGCTTTCCCACGCCGGTTACGTAGTTCAGTTCGCCCTGGTCAAACACGGGCGGCAGTTCGATATCGCCCTCTGGTATCTTCAAAACTTCTGAAGCGCTGTCCACAATCAGCCCTACCAGCTTCCCGTGTACCTCCGTCACCAGGATGCGATTTTTCTTGGTGGGCTTGATGTCTTTCTCTCCGAAGCGGCGCCGCAGATCCACCACGGAAACAATCTTTCCGCGCAGGTTGATCACTCCCTGGACGTAGCCGGGTGAATCCGGCACGGAAGTGATCTCCGGCACGCGCACAATCTCATGTACCAGTGCGATGGGGACGCCAAACACCTCGCGCCCTACGCGAAAGCCGACAATGTGAAGTTCCTTGGACATCCGGGTCTCCTCGGCTTAGTTGTAGTTCCCGCCCGCGCTTGCTGTCGCGTATTGTGGTGTTGACGTGCCGCGGCCCGATTGCTCTTCGTTCCGCCGCTGACCGCCCCTCGAATCGCGTGCCGCCATGTTCTCCAGGACGAACCGGTCCATGGCTTCCAGCATGGAGCGTGACATCTTTGACATCTGCTCCGCCGAAGCTGCCAGCTCTGTCGATCCGGAAGAAGAACGCTGTACGAGTTCGCGCATCTTTTCCATGGCCCTTACGACCGCTTGCGCTCCAGAGGCCTGTTCTTCCACGGAAGAGTTAATTTCATGCGTGATTTCGTTCAGCCGTGTTGTGGCCTTGGCAATCTGCGATGAACCATGCGATTGCTCATTAGTCGCTGCGCCAATTTCCTGCGCAAACTTGTAAACCTCAGACACCACGCTGGAAATCTTTTTCAGCGCGCCGCTCAGGTCGCCGCCCAGGGACAGGCCTTCATTCACAATGGTGGTGCTCTTTTCCATGTTGTCCACGGCTTTGCGTGCTTCTTTCTGAATGCTCTGGATCAATTCAGAGATTTCTCGTGTGGACTGTGCGGACTTTTCCGCCAGCTTGCGGACTTCGTCGGCTACAACGGCAAAGCCTAATCCATGTTCACCCGCACGTGCAGCCTCGATTGCGGCATTCAAGGCCAGCAGGTTTGTCTGCTCGGCCAGGTCGTCGATCACTTCAATGATCTTTCCGATGTCATCAGCGCGTTGGCCCAGGGCGGAGATGATTTCCGCCGACGATCCGATGGAAGCATTGATTCGGCTCAGGCCGTCCGTTGCCTTTTCCATCGTGTTGATTCCGTTATGCACTTCGTCGCGTGAGCGTTGCGAAATATCCAGCAGCACCTTGGCGGTGTCGGCTACGCGCTGGATTGAAGCCACCATTTCGTCGATGGAGGCGGATGTCTCGCTCACGTTCGAAGCCTGCATCTGCGTGCTCTTTACCATATTTTGCACGTTGATGCTCATTTCATGCATGGTGCTGGTGACTTCATCGATGGCGGAGGCTGCCTGCACGCTGATCTTGGCTGATTCGTCAGAAGCCGACGCCACCTGATTGGAGCCGCTGGCTACCTGCGCTGCGCTGTCGCGGACGTTCTTCACCAGGTTGCGTAGCCCAAGCGTCATCTCGCGGAAGGCTTTGCCTAGCGTATCGCGCGATGAACGCGGGTTGATTTCTACCGAGAGATCGCCCCCGGCAATCGCTTCAGAAATGCCTGCCATTTCGCGCAGGTAAAGCACCATGTTGTTAAAAGTCCGGGCCAACTGCGCGACTTCATCTTCGCCCCTGATCTCTACCTTCTGCTCCAGGTCGCCTGTGTTGCCGATCTGGCCAGCCACGCTGATCAACTGCGAAAGCGGGGCAGTAATCGATTTCGCAACTCGCCACGAAATTGAGGCGGAGAGCAGGATTACGATCAGCAGCCCGCCCAAAGTCACAAACGTGATAAGTGTTGCCGCTTCGCTGTCCGAGGACTCCGCATCGGTGTTGGCACTTTTCATCATCCCGGCAAGCTGCACCAGTGGCTGCTCTTCTCTTTGTTTCTGCTCAGGCGTGGGTGTTGCCTGAAGATAGGCTATTTGCAGTTCCGCCACGGTTGCGCTGCCGGTGTCCACTTGGCGGCGTTTTTCCATTAATGGTGCGGCGAAAGTTCGGGACCAGTCACGTTCAGCTTCCGCCAATTGGTCCAGCAACTGCCGCGCTCGATTCGTATCTCCCAGAGTCGTGCCATTTTCCTTGATCTCATTGATCAGGCGTTCCACGTCACCTTGGCCTCGGCTAAGGGCGTCTGCTTCACGCCGGTCGCCGTTGAGGAGGAAGTTTCGCAGAAAAAGGCGGTTCTCATTCCTTGCCTTGTCCAGTTTGGAAAGGCTTTCCACCATCGAAATCGACTGTTTATACAGCGCTCTCGTCGTCTGCTCGTGCCGCACTGCCAGCCAGTTCACAAGGAACGCAGCAATGACGATTGCCATGATCAGGCCAAAGCCCATATAGAGCTTGCCGCCAATTGTCTTGTTAATACTCATGTTCCGAACCTCTACGGCCGCTTCGCCTTTCACGGCTCTTATTCTTCATTTCGAATATCTGCTTCTTGCTTCCCAACCTTTGGGCCCAATCCAAGACCGCTTTTTGAAAGTCCCGCTCAAAGAACACAACTGCGCCCTACAGGGAATGAGCGGATAAATAAAAGCAATGCCATGGCCACCCACGCATGGGACTAGCCCTTTCGGCACCTGAGCATCTGGCCAGTTGAGCAGAATCAATGATTTACAGGCCGCCCACGATCGCGGCAGCTGGGCGATTCGAGCTGGGAAGGCGCTGAACCCCAGCAACATCTATGATTTAGCGTCTCATTTGAGCTGACACAATCATCGCCGATCTCACTGTGAGACGGTTTTTCTGATCAGGACTCATGTTGTTGCGGTGATTCCGGCAGGTCAATTACTTATTGACTCAAAATGAGATTCCAGAGTACCTTCAGGCTTCCCGCAGGCATAAAACCCTGAGACTAATGAGAGCGACGATAAAAGCCAGCCCCGGAAGATCCAAGCCCCCAGCTAAAGCACCTCCATTTATGGAAAAAGTGTTTGAGGCCTGTGCGGAGCTGCCGTCTTTTACTGGGGAACTGCCGAGCCTTCGGCAACACATTGCCGAGTCAGCCCGAGACATATTTCAGCCTGTTGTCTCAGGAATACTTGTCCGGGACGGGGAAAGCTATCACGCTGCGGCAGTTTGCCCAGGAGTAGGTGATCCTGTAAATGCGAAAGCGCTGATGGAACATGCCCGCTCCTACGCGCGTCAGGCAATCGAGCAAAATCAGCAACTTAGTTTCAAATTCTCATACCACTCCGATGAAAAAGAAGTCATTTATCACGGGCTCGCCCAGCCTATCCTGACGACTGGCGCCGCTGTGGTCTTACTCATGGTCCGCAAGATCGGTTTCACCCCTGCCGAAATTTCCGCCTTCAGCGTGATGGGTAACATGGGCCGCATGGCTTTGGATAATTCCGAACTGACCGGGCTTTATGGCGTGCAAAAACAAAAGCTCGATCAACTTCTGGAAATATCCGCCGACCTGGGGACCTCCCGCCTGGAAAGTTTTTTCCCTGCTTTCGTTGTTCGCGCCGCCGAGTTTCTAGGCGTTTCACGCGCCTTTGTTGCGCTGACGGATCAAGGCGAGTGCCGCCTGCGCTGGGGTGCGAACAAGGCCACTGCAAGCCGGCTTGATATCGATATTTCAGCCGTCGCGAAGCGCGTGCTGGAGTCCAAGAATCCGCAGGTGTGTGAGGACATCAACCAGCTTTCTTCTATTGAGAAAGCGCAGCTGCGGCGCTGGGAGTCTGACCTGAAGCAGTACCTTGGCATTCCCCTATTGACCGGCGATGGACGGCAACTCGGCGTCCTGGGATTTCTCGACAGAAAAGACAAGACTCGCTTCTCGAGTGAAGACGTGCGCCGCGCCCGCGTTTTAGGCGCTGAAATCACGGTGGCTCTGGAGGCTGCCCACAATCTTCAACTCTCTGACCAACATCGCAAGCGCACTGAAGACCTGATGGAAATGGCGCTGGATCTTGGCTCGGCGTTGCGTCTGCCTGACTTTGTGAAAAACTTCACGGAACGCGTCGCCAGCATGATTGGCGCGCGCTCCGCTATTCTGTCATTGGCCCAGGGCAATAAAGTGGAGAGCGTCGGCTTTTGTGGCCCCCGGCCGGAGCGCGAACTGCAACGCAAATTAAACGCCGCGTTCTCTGAATATGCTGAGCGCCATCCTGACGTAAAGATTACCGGCAGCGGAGTGCAGGCGCTTGGCCCTGATCTGATAGCTGCCTGCGGCTGGCAAAATCTTACGCTGGTCCGGCTGGAGGGTACTGAGAGCGATCTTCTCGGCATCCTTGCTTTGGCCGATATCAGCCGTGAACTAATGCCCGGCGATCTCAACCTCTTGCAGGCGCTGATCGTGCACGCTTCAGTCGCGCTGGAAAACTCCCGCCTGTTTACCCGGATTACGCAGTCCAGCCGCCAGTGGGCGGAAATTTTTGATTCAATTTCAGATTTCATTGTGGTGCACGACGAACATTTTGAAGTCCTGCGCGTCAACCGTTCTCTCTCTGAGTTCATTGGCGTGCGCCCCGCGGAGTTGATCGGATTGAGCATGCGTGCGCTGGTCTCGATTGCTTCCGACTCGCCCCAGCCCTGCCCTTTCTGCCGCGCGGAAAACGAATCGGACGAATATCTGCACCCCGTGTTGGAGCGTACATACCTTGTCTCCAGTTCACGCATCCATGGCGCGCTGGATGAAGGGCTCCAGACCGTTCACGTGCTCAAGGACATCACTGATCGCCGCGAAGCCGAGCAGCGCTACCGCGAATTGTTTGACAACGTGCAGGAAGGCGTCTTCTTTGCTTCGCCCGAAGGCCATTTCATCGAGGTAAATGACGCGCTGGTCCGCATGTTGGGCTACCAAACACGTGAAGAAGTGCTAAAGCTTGATCTCCAGAGACAGGTATATGTTTCAGCCGAGCAGCGCGACGAGATTACCCGCCAACTGCATCAGCAAGGCGCGATTCGCAACTTTGAAGTCACGCTAACCCGCCGCGACGGCAGCATGATTCACGCGCTGGAAAATGCTTTTGTCGTAAAAGATGGACAGGGCAAGATCATGCAGTACCGCGGCGTCTTCCTTGATATTACTGAGGTCAAGAACTTCCAGGCACAGTTACAGCGCGAGCGCGACTTCACGAGCAAGATCCTCAATAACACACAAACTATGATCATGGTGGCGGATACTGCTGGCTTAATCAGCTACGCCAACCAGCGTGTTTATGAAGGCGGCGGTTTCGAGCAGAATGAGCTTGTCGGCCACCGGCTTGACCGCATCATCTCTCTTTCTCACAAGAAAAGTTTTGCTGAGGCCTTTGATGCCAGCCTGCATGGCCTGCAATCGGACAATTTGGAACTAATGATCACGCGCGGCAATGGCACGCAAGGCAAGTTTTCCGTGAACCTGAGCCCCATGCGCGACGATCGCGGCGAAGTCAGCAGCGTGGTGGTCCTAATGACCGACATCACTGATACTTCAATGATTCAGGCCAAGCTGATGCATACGGAAAAGATGGCCGCTGTAGGCCAGTTGGTTTCCGGCGTGGCCCATGAGGTCAATAACCCGCTTACTGCCATCATGGGATTCTCTGATTTACTGATGGAAAATCCCGACGTTCCTGGCAGCGCGCGCAAAGATCTACAAGTGATTCTGGAAGAAGCGCAGCGGACAAAAGAAATTGTGCAAAATTTGCTGAGCTTTGCCCGCCAGCGTCCGCCGCAGCGCCAGCCGCTACAGATCAATAACATTTTGCGCAAGACGATTGCGTTGCGTTCTTATGACTTCGCCAATCACGGCGTGCAGATCGTGGAGAAGTTCGATTCGCGCCTGCCTGACCTTATCGGCGATTCTCACCAGCTGCAGCAGGTGTTTCTCAATATCCTGAACAACGCTTATGATGCCGTGCAGTCCGCGGGACGGCCTGGTCTGATCGAGATCGAGACGATTCAGGATGGCGGCTGGGTTGAAGTCCTGTTTCGCGATAACGGCGAAGGCATACAGCATCCGGAGCGCATCTTTGATCCGTTCTTCACCACCAAGGAAGTTGGGCAGGGAACCGGACTGGGCCTGAGCATCTGCTATGGAATCGTGCGTGAGCATGAAGGCGAGATTCTTTGCGCCAATAATCAGGAGACGCAAGGCGCCACTTTCAGCGTGCGTTTGCCAGTCAGAACAAAGACCGACTTGAAGCTAGTAGTAACCGCAGGAGTCAAGCAATGAGCTCCGGTGCTGCAACGCTAGGACGGTTGCCTCTGTTGCTCATTGAAGATGAGCGCTCAGTGATGGAATTCATCCGCACGGCCCTCGAGCGTAATGGCTACGCCTGCAGCACGGCCAACTCGGCAGCGGAGGGCATTCGCATTCTGGAGACGGGACGCTTTGGCGGGATCATTTCCGATATGCGCACTCCGGGAGGCGCGAGCGGAGCAGATGTGCATTCCTGGATCGTGTTGCATCGGCCGGAATTGAAAGATCGCATGCTCTTTATTACCGGCGATACCGTGAATGAAAATACGATGCAGGCCCTGCAGAGCACCGGCGTGCCTTATATAGAAAAGCCTTTCCGGGTACAAGAACTGATCAATATTGTGGAAAGGATTTTCGGCAAAGCGGAATGACCAGCGACGCCAAAGTGAGCTTTATGATCGTGGACGATCATCCGAGCATTCGCAAGCTCTGCATGATGGTGGGTGCGTCCGTGGGCTTTAGTTGCGTAGAAGCCGAAAGCGCGGAAGCTGCCCTGGCGCAACTGGAAAGCGATTCGCCCGATATTATCCTTACCGACCTGATGATGCCGAATATGAGCGGCCTGGAATTTCTGCCGCGCGTGAAGCAGTTGCTGCCGCGAACGGAAATTGCCATCATGACCGGCCACGGCTCCATTGAGACCGCGGTCCAGGCCATGAAGCTTGGCGCTTATGACTACATTACCAAGCCCTTTCGCGTTGAAGAACTCAAGCTACTGTTGCAGCGCATGGCGGAAAAAGTGAACCTTGTGGCGGAAAACCAGTTCCTGCGCGACCGCGTGAATGCGGAAATGGAACTTAGCGGAATTGTCGGCTCTTCACACAGGATACAAGAAGTTCTGCGGATGATTGCCCGCCTGAAAGATACGCGCACTCCGGTATTGATCACAGGTGAAAGCGGCACTGGCAAAGAGTTGGTGGCGCGGGCGATTCACTATCGCGGACTGCTATCCAAGCGGCCCTTCGTGGCTGTGGATTGCGGCTCTCTGGTGCCGACTTTGATCGAAAGTGAATTGTTCGGCTATGAGAAAGGCGCATTTACAGGTGCGATGCGCTCCAAGGAAGGGCTATTCCAGACCGCTAATGGCGGCACTATCTTTCTGGACGAAATTGGCGAACTTTCCCCCGAGTTGCAAGCCAAATTGCTGCGCGTGCTGCAGGAAAAGGAAGTTCGTCCTGTGGGCAGCAACCAGAAATTCAAAGTGGATGTGCGGGTGATTGCCGCTACCAACCGCGACCTGGAAGCGGCGCAAAAAGAGGGTACTTTCCGGAAGGACCTCTATTTCCGTCTGAACGTTGTCACGCTGAATCTGCCTCCATTACGGGAAAGGCGATCTGATATCGCTCCGCTGGTGCACTACTTTCTTGATCGCTTTGCTCCGGGTAAGACCATCGCCATCTCTCCTGTGGCCATGAAGATGATGTTTCAGTATGACTGGCCGGGCAATGTGCGCGAATTGGAAAACTGTATCGAACGCGCCGTGGCTCTCGGCGATCAGCAGATCATTGAAGTATCTGACCTGCCTCCGGCTGTATGGGAACGTCAGGAACAAAGCGCGGCTGCCGGCTCACTGGTATTTATGAACGAACCAACTGAATCTTCTAATACGGATCTGGAAGAACTTGAGCGCGATACGATTCAACGTGTCTTTGAGCAAGTGAATGGCGATAAAGCGCGCGCCAGAAAGATGCTTGGGATCAGTCGCGCTACTTTGTATCGAAAACTGAAGCGCTACAATATTGGGCTCGCCGCTAAGGCGGCATCGTCATCGTCATGAGACAAACTTTGTGAGACGCTGTTTCATCCTGAGACACTTTTTCCTCAGTGGTTTATGGAATGAAACATTTTTCATCTTCGGAATCAACGGGTTAGTTCAACTAGGGTTTGGCCGGGGGCTTGCTCTAAGTGGTTTAGCTAAGTTTTGCGAAAAAGGAAAGAGTTCTAGTTCATGCAGAAAGCGGTGTTGGAAGGCCAGGAGCCAATCGAGCCGGCGGAGTGTGTTGAAGAACTGGCGAGATTTTTTCCTGGAGCAGTGCAGGTACGTATTCCCGTAAGAGTTTGCAAGGGACGTTCGGGCAAGACGGCGTCAGCCGAACAGACGATGATAGAGTTCGGGACCACGGAAGAAGTGCTTTTTGTTTCTGATCTGCCTCTGGATTTTGAAGATATTGTGCGAGTCAGGAATGTGGACGGTTCGCTCGACCTTACAGCGAAGATCGTGGCCATGCATCTTTATCATGACAAGATGGCCATCGCTGCCAAACTTTTAGAAGGCGTTCCAAACTGGATCATTAAGGCCGCTGGCCAAGGCACGCCGAACGGCCATTCAGGAGCGGTAAAGCACTCCACGAAAAAGAAAAGTTCAGCGGTTTAACAAAAATGACGACAACAACAGCTACGCTCAATCTGGATGAAGTCACGGAATTCTGGCGCATTGCGCGTCGGCTGTACGCCGTCTATATCGAACTGGACCGCACTTTTGAGCTCGA
>DASXJO010000648.1:0-5656 GCA_036497385.1 Candidatus Angelobacter sp.
TCTCTCCTGCTTGTACCCGCGCCACCGCGGCCTGCCAAAACTGCAGCCCACGTTTCTTGACCCCTTTTAAATTTGCCACTCGCAGCTCCTTTCCTGCTCAGTGGGGATATTATCTCTGTCTCATTTTCGGGGTGCAGCACAGTGAGCCTGCTCTGCCATAGCCAGACACATTCAAACTCCCACAACTCCGTTCGGAATTGCGCGACTTCGCATCATAATTTTTACTTCGAATTTACAAAAGCGTCTTTCCGCGTTCAAGGCTTTCTCTGGAACAAAAAAGCCACTTAAATTCAGATACTTACATAAGGTAAACACATGCAGCAGCCACTCTGCATCTAATGTTACGGACGTGCCGTTACTCTGGTGGACGGCCATTCACGGAGCGTAGAATTTGTAAGACGCTTTGCTTTTCAGCGCAGCGGATTTGTAACTAGAGGCGTATTCCTATGGCAAGAATTTCCGGTTTATTGTTCGGTTTGATCATATTAATAGCTGCGGTTGGATGCGGAGGCGGGGGTTCCAACACGGCCACGGCCGCACCCACTCCAACTCCCACTCCGGGCCAAGTTTTCCCCAACGATGAGCAGTTGGCGCAATCGCCTCCGGTCAAGCTGGGAACATCTGGTGGGAACGCCAATGACCTGGGTGCAAAGGTCTGTTGCATTGGTACTTTAGGTAGCCTCTGGACCGCGCCCGGGGTAACCAATCCCGTCGTCCTGAGTAATAATCACGTAATGGATCGTTCCGGTAACGGGGTTGCCGGGGAAGCGATCAATCAACCTCTCCAACTTGCCTGCACAGCCACTGGGGCGGCACCGCCGCTTACGGTCGCTCGTCTCACTAAAGGTGCGTCGCTGAAGCCCGTGGCCAATGAGCCAGGGAAGTGCGGAACTACTAAAGCGCCGCTTTGCGGACACGCTCCCAGCAACGTTGACGCAGCGATTGCAGAAATCGTGCCCGGTCAAGTTGACTTAGGGGGGAGTGTTCTGGATCTTGGGCCGGTGGGCGCCACCAGCATTGCTGCCGCTGCCCCGTCCAATATCCTTGGAGTTCCCGCTCTGGGAGAATCAGTAGGAAAGAGCGGCAGAACCAGCGGGCTTACATGCTCCACCATCAGCTCAGTCAATACCACGGTTTCAATCGATTATGACGGCACTTGTGGCGATACCGCGCCGGCTTTCGCGTCTTACTTCACAGGTCAAGTGGTAATTAATGGTGGAGCTTTCAGCGCAGGTGGCGATTCTGGTTCTTTGGTTGTCGATACTGCCAGCGCCAGAGCTGTCGCGCTTCTCTATGGCGGCAGCCCCACTGACACTGTTGCTAATCCGATTCAGGACGTAGTTAACGCATTTGGCCTTAATTCACCTCTCTCGATTGTGGGTGGTCCTGATCACGCGGTCAGCTGCGCACATACTGCCACGGCCAGTTCCACACAAGTAGGCGCTGCGCAAGCCACATTGGTTCCGCAGGAACGCCAACGCGTGACAGCGGTGTTGCAACGGCGCGCTGCCCAACTCGCTCAGGATTCTTCCATACAGTCCGTAACAGTGGGCACGAGCGCCGATAATGCAGGCGAAGGCGCTTTGCTGATACATGTCTCTGGGAGCACGATCCCACGAGTTCCGCCCACGATTGATGGAGTCCGGACTCGCCTGGTCTTCGACACTAAGGCGAATCAAACGCTTCCAGCAGTGGGAAAAGAGAAAATCGATCAGGCAATGACCGTGAAGGAAGCCAACGTTGCCGGCCTGATAAATCAGCCGGGGATTCAAGGAGTAGGCGTTTCGCTCAGTATGGATAATCCCACGGAAGCGGCAATTTCCGTCTATCTCCTGAAGGGCGCCGCACATCCGGCGATTCCCGCGGTGATCGATGGAGTACGCACCAGGGTCTTTGTAAGTGAGCGCTTCAAGGCTTACTGATAACCAAATTTGTATGCATCAGCCCTAGCCGCAAGCCAGGGCTTTTCTTATCCAATCCCCAACTCTCGCGCGGCTTCCTTCGCAATGGCTGGCATTGCGCTCACCGGAGCAATCAGGATTGCATTCTGCTCCAGCGTCTCGCGGGCAAAGCTTATCGATTCATCGTCGGATGGCAGATCGTCTTCCACAATGGCCGTAAGCAATGCCTGTTTGTTTTCCGCTTTGCGGATTCCCTGCGCAAGCTGTGGGAAACTGAAAGCCAGCACCTTGGCGGCGTTTACATCGGTGTTAATCGTTAAGGCGTGAAAGAGTTTCACGGTCCCGTTTGGACTGTACCCGCAATCGATCTTCAGCGGATCGCCGCTCCGAGTATAGCGCGAAACCGGAATTCTCTCCTGCATCAGCGGCCAGACGCCGGCTGCCTCAAATTCTGAACGCATGCGCGCCGCAATTGCCACGCGCGCGCCGGGTTCACGCGTTTGCTGGCGACGGCGTGGACGCTCCAGATAAAGCCGGGCGAGTTCGTCAGCTTCCGTCATAGGAGACGCAGCCAGGCACGCCTGAAATTCAGAAGGCTGGATAGCGTTGGAGAAAGAATCCTGAATGCGACGGAGAATGAGATCGTGGTCGCCATTCATCTCATGTAACTGGCCGCGCAAGTCACTTTCCAGCGCTTGCAGCATTTCCACATCGGCGTCAGGATCAAGGCAGAGCACGCGCGACCAGTCCCGGGTAAACCGCACATGCGCGCCACCTGCGGGAGGCAGCAGCACCAACCCCACGTTGATGAACTCATTCTTGACGGCATCCGGCGCGTAACGAAGGATGAAGAAGCGACACTGAATCTTCTCGGCCATTACTGCACCGCCGATCTGTTGGTTGTCGGTTTTAGCTCAGCCGGCTGGCCCCAACTCGGGAAGGGCTGGCGCGTCGAGTCGCGAAATGCCGTAATCAGCTGGCGAACTTTGCTTCTGCGCTCCACGATCATTGCCGCCAGTCTTTCCATCTCGCCCCAATCATTGCCGGTCCATACAGGCGGCACTGTGCCCGCGATTTCATGAATCACAGCGGGATCCATGGTCTCCACACGGCTGAGCCATGGCTCAAATGATTCCCAGCCGCGAACGGCTTGATAGACAAAGTTGCGGGCATAGACGCCGCGCAATGCTGAATCCGGAAAATTCCATTCACCGGCATTGAAGCAATAGCCCTGGTCAATGAACGTCGCCGTATATTTCCGCTCATTGGTCTTCTTCCAGAAAACAGCTTGCCGTCCGTTGGCATTTCCCAGCCATTTATCCACCAGCAGCATACCGGGAAAGGCAGCAAGGTTCTTGACTTTGGAAAACATGCTTTCCGGCAAGTAGTCAAAGACCTGGCCTTCGGCGGGATCGCAAACATAACGCGCGCCGAATTGAAGTCCGGGCTTGCAATGGGTTGACAGTCCGGCGAGATCGACGCGCAGCTCCGGCGTATTTTTAATGAGCCATTCGCGGACCTCAACGATATCTGTTACCGGCACCGGCAGGCCTACGCTTTCCGCGAGGCGCGTTGCAAGCAACTCATTCGCCAGTACGCGGAGATGCTGCGGATTATTCTGAAATTTGACGACATAGAAATGGCCGTCGTCGGCGCGCATCAGATGCGCCTGCGCTCCACCGCGCATTCTTCTTACGTGCTGGACAGCTTCCACCGGCATGGCGGGATTTTAGCATTCAGAAGCCAGCCTTCAGCATTCAGCCGTCAGCATTCAGCCAAACCTATTTACCGCAAAGGACCGCGAAGGAAGAAAAATAGATTGTGTTTAGCTATCGCCTTTGGCGGGTTTAGTTCCAAATGCTGAATGCTGAATGCTTATCTGCGATTCGTATTGGCCGACTCATACACTTTTATGAAATTTTCTACGCTTTCAACGTAGCATTCGGCAAAGTCGACCACGTACCGCAGCTCCTGGATGAGATTTTTAGCGTCCTGCAACGACCATCCCAACACGCGCATGATCGCCAGAGTCATCATGGGCGCGCGATGTACGCCGGCAGCGCAATGGACATAAATTTTGCTTTTCGGCTGGTCCAGGGCTTCCAGCGCAAAATCGACGCCTGCCTGGAAAAGCGCAGGCGGCTTGGGCATGAAGTCATCATCCGTGGGATTATTGAGCACCTTTACGGGGTAAGGCTCGGCCAGAGGACGGTCGTCAAACTCAATTTGCATATTGATGATGTGCGTGACGCCGCACCGCACTAGCTCTTCCATGTTCTCGTCGTTCCAGATACCGCCTCCTACCGCAATCCGATCAGTCACCCAAGTCATGTCCATAACAAGATGTTAGCATCGGCGCAGGCTGCTCTTCCCAAAAGGGGAAAGCTCTCGCCTGATAAGATCGCGCCGAGCGAGTGTTTAGAAGAAGAGACGCAAGTCGCGCCAGCCGAGAGACTATTGGCTGTCTACAAGGGCTTAACAAAACTTTTTGCTATCTTTTTACACAAACCTGCCGTCTTTTTGAGATGATTATCCGCACCTATCTCGCATAATAGACACAGCCGAGCAATATCGGCTGAGCAGAGGCACCTCCGGCAGTCTGGAGGTACGATCCTGAGAATTAAATTTTGCGAATCCTCATTTTTGGGGAGAGTTCCGATTGGCAGCTAAGGCAGGGAGTTTAAAGTGAAGCGGATTTACTTGGCGGTATTAGCTACGGCGGTCAGTCTGGCCATGGGCGTCGCTTTGGTGGCGCAGGAGCATCCGGCTGGCGAAGCCGCGCAGGCCGCTGCCGGCAGCGCGGTAAAGAACGTTGGCGTTGTAAAGTCCATCCACGGAAAAAATCTGGTGCTCAAAACCGATTCCGGACCTGAAATTTCTATCTCGGTGCCGGATGGCGCGCGCATTGTTCGGCTTGCCGCGGGGCAGACCGACCTGAAGAGCGCGCCTGCCATTACCTTTGCTGAAATCCAGGCTGGCGACCGCATGCTATTGCGTGGGCGCGCGGGCGCAAATGGCGATGTTGAGGCTACGACAATTGTGGTAATGAAACAGGCCGACGTAGCTGAGAAACAGCAGCATGATCGTGAAGATTGGCAGAAGCGCGGCACAGGCGGGATCGTGAGCGCCATTGATCCTGCGACCGGAACTTTCACGGTTTCAATTACTCCGACTCAAAGCGTGCTGGTGAAAACGCAAAAAGACACAAGCTTTCTGCGCTATTCACCCAACTCAGTGAAGTTTGCCGATGCGCAAAAAGGAACGATCGAACAGATCAGGGCTGGCGACCAATTGCGCGCGCGCGGCACTCGCAGCGCCGACGGCAAGGAAATCACGGCGGAAGAAGTTATTTCCGGGACGTTCCGCAATATCGCGGGGACTATCAGCTCCATTGACGCGGCCAACAACAGCATCACGGTGAAAGATATTTTGGCGAAAAAATCCGTGGTCATCAAATTCAATACTGATTCGCAGTTGCGCAAGCTTGCGCCACAAATGGCGCAGAGGCTGGCGTTCTTCCTGAAAGCCGGAGCGCAAGCCGGGCAGAATGGAACTCCCGCGGGCGGAGCGACTTCGGCCAGCGGAACACCTTCGTCCAGTGGAACACCAGGCGCTGGAACAGGACGGGGCGGCGGTCCAGGTGGGCGGCCCGCAGGCGGACCCGATTTCCAGCAAATGTTGAACAGGATACCCAGCGTGACTTTGGCTGATTTACAGAAAGAAGACGCAGTGATGGTTGTGGCGACGCAAGGAAC